>JAATFY010000263.1 GCA_015654915.1 Rhodospirillales bacterium | reverse complement strand
GCGCCTTCACAGGAAAAAGATGACGACCCCGCAGTCCCATATCCGCAATTTCGCGATTATCGCGCATATCGACCACGGCAAATCGACTTTGGCCGACCGGCTGATCCAAAGCTGCGGCGCCATCGAGGAGCGCGATATGCGCGAGCAAATGCTCGACAGCATGGATATCGAGCGCGAACGCGGCATTACCATCAAGGCGCAGACCGTGCGCCTGATGTATAAAGCCAAGGACGGCGAGACCTATCAGCTTAACCTGATGGATACGCCCGGCCATGTGGATTTCGCCTATGAAGTCAGCCGCAGCCTCGCGGCCTGCGAAGGCTCGATCCTCGTCGTCGACGCGTCGCAGGGCGTCGAGGCGCAGACGCTGGCCAACGTCTATCAGGCCATCGACAACAATCATGCAATCGTGCCGGTCCTGAACAAGATCGATTTGCCTGCGGCGGAACCTGAACGCGTCCGGCAGCAGATCGAGGATGTCATCGGCATCGATGCCTCGGACGCCGTGCTGATTTCGGCAAAAACCGGCCTCGGCATTCAGGATGTTCTGGAAGCCATCGTTACGCGCCTGCCGCCGCCGAAGGGCAATCCCGACGCACCGTTAAAAGCTTTGCTGGTGGATAGCTGGTATGACACTTATCTGGGCGTCGTTATTCTAGTGCGTGTCGTCGATGGCACGATCCGCAAGGGCCAAAAAATCCGTTTCATGGTGACGGGCGCGGTGCGTGAGGTTGATAATGTCGGCTTTTTCACGCCCAACAAGGTTCCGCTGAACGAGCTTGGGCCCGGCGAGATGGGCTATATCACCGCCGGTATCAAGCAGATCAGCGATACGCAAGTGGGCGATACGCTCACGGACGACCGGAATCCGGCCGCTACGCTGTTGCCCGGCTTCAAGCCGTCGGTGCCGGTGGTGTTCTGCGGTCTGTTTCCGACCGATGCCGCCGAGTTCGAGCATCTGCGCGAATCCCTCGGCAAACTCGCGCTCAACGATGCCAGCTTCAAATTCGAAGCCGAAAGTTCCATGGCGCTTGGCTTTGGATTCCGTTGTGGTTTTCTTGGCTTGCTGCATCTGGAAATTATTCAGGAACGGCTGGAACGCGAATTCAACCTTAACCTCATCACCACGGCGCCGTCAGTTATCTATAAAATTTATCTGACCGATAACACGGTCAAGGAGTTGCATAATCCCGCCGACATGCCTGATCCCGTCCGAATCCTGCGCATCGAGGAACCGTGGATCAAGGCGACCGTCTTTACGCCCGACGAGTATCTCGGCGGCATTCTGGCGTTGTGCAACGACCGGCGCGGCGAGCAGGTGGAACTGACATATGTCGGGACCCGCGCGATGCTGGTTTATCGTTTGCCGCTCAATGAAGTCGTGTTCGATTTCTATGATCGCCTGAAATCGATCAGCAGGGGATATGCCAGCTTCGATTACGCGGTCGACGAATACCGCGAGGGCGATCTTGTGAACATGTCGATTCTCGTGAATGACGAACCGGTCGATGCGCTCGGCATGATCGTGCATCGCAGCGTCGCGGAAAAACGTGGCCGCATGATGTGCGAACGGCTGAAGGAACTTATTCCCAAGCAGCTGTTCAAGATCGCGATTCAGGCCAGCATCGGCAGCCGTGTGATCGCCCGCGAAACCATTTCCGCCATGCGCAAGGACGTGACGGCGAAATGCTACGGCGGCGATATCAGCCGCAAACGCAAATTGCTGGACAAGCAAAAAGCCGGTAAAAAGCGCATGCGCCAGTTCGGCGAGGTTGAAATCCCGCAATCGGCCTTTATCGCGGCGTTGAAAATGGATGACCGGAACTAATACTATAAATCATCGTCATGCCCGCGCAGGCGGGCATCCCATTTGGTTTCTTTTTTCAAAGAAAAAACAAATGGGATTCCGGCTCGCATTCGCCATCGCTTTTGCGATGGCTCATTTGGCCGGAATGACGGCAACAGCGGTAGCGGCTGGGCCATCGCCGCGCCAGAAACTGGAAGCTTGCCTAAAAAAGGCCGAAGATTTGCCCGATATCGCCGAGGCCAACGCATCGACATGGCTGAAGCATGGCGGCGGCGAACCGGCGCGTTTCTGCCATGCGGCGGCGCAATTCAACCGCGAAGAATTTTCATCGTCGGCGCATGAATTCGCCGCATTGGCGGCTTTGCATGACAAAAACGATCCGCGTCACGCGGCGGAACTGCATGCGCGGGCGGGGCTCGGCTTCATGCGCGCCAACGACAACAAAAACGCCGAGAATGAATATGCGACGGCCTTGAAACTGGAACCGGACGATCCTGAAATATGGGTCGATCGCGCGACCGAGCGCGCGGCGGCTGAACGTTACTGGGATGCTATCAGTGACCTCAATCACGCGCTTGGCATCATGCCCGATATGGCCGACGCGCTGCGCCTGCGTGGGCAGGCATGGATGAAGCTCGGCAACAGCAAGAACGCTGCTGCGGATTTCAATGCAGCGGGGGAGATTGACGCTGCGGACAAGACAGTCAAGTAGCTATCCAGGATCAGCTGGAAGATCGAGAATCAACGATGGGATTTTTGATTCAACCCGTTATAGGGGCAAAGACATTCGGAAACCGGTAAAACTCACGTACATTTCCGCGATGGGTCGCTCCACCAACGCATACAAGAGCCGCTGAAGCAAGAAATGCGACAACAGGATGAACCCCGGTCGCCGTTAGCGCAACAGTTGAAGCGGCACCATAAACTATTCCTGTTGCGACTTCTTTGGCGACTGACTGCATCTTCGTGCCCCTTTGTGAATTTTTATTGTACCAATCCGTGCATAATAGCGCATGTTTATGAAAGTAAAAAACACCAAATATGGTTAATATCAAATCTATGATCATTACACGCTTCGCGCCAAGCCCCACGGGGCATCTGCATCTGGGACACGCCTATTCCGCTTTGTTCGCTTATGAGGCAGCAAAGCGTGAAGGCGGAAAATTCCTGCTGCGGATCGAGGATATCGATCCGGTCCGCTGCAAGCCGGAATTCGCGGATGATTTGATCGAGGATTTAGGCTGGCTCGGCCTGATATGGGAGCAGCCGGTACGGCGGCAATCGCAGCATCTTGCCGATTACACGGACGCGGCTGCGAAATTACGTGAGAAGGGTGTTCTATACCCCTGTTTTTGCACGCGCAAAGAAGTGGAAGCCGAGGCCGCTGCTGCGGGCCATGCGCCGCATGAAACCGAGGGAGTGATTTATGCCGGAACATGCCGGAATTTATCCTCGGCCCAACGCGATGAACTAATGGCGCAGCATAAAACCGCCAACTGGCGGCTGGATGTCGAGAAAGCCTTAGCCATGACCGGCGCATTGTTCTGGCATGATCGCACCAAGGGCAAGATCGAAGCAAAGCCGCAGGATTTCGGCGATGTCGTGCTGGTGCGCAAGGATGTGCCGACCAGCTATCATCTCAGCGTGACGGTTGACGATCATCTGCAGAGCATAACGCTCGTGACGCGCGGCGAGGATTTATTCCGCGCCACCGATATTCACCGGCTGTTGCAGGCTTTGCATGGCTATGAAACGCCGGACTATCATCATCATCCGTTACTGAAGGATGGCCAGGGTCGCCGCTTCGCCAAACGCGATAAATCGGTGACGTTACGTTCATTGCGTACTACCGGAAAAACACCGGAGGATATCAGGAAAATGATAGATTTCTGACTAACAACGTCATCCCAGAAAATTTTCTTTTCGCCGTCAGGCGAAAGAAAATTTATCTGGGACCCAGTCAGGTGTGCAGCAAACACTCAATTTCAAGCAAAGTACCTACTGAGCCGCTGACTGGGTTCCGGACAAATTTTCCTGCGCTGTCGCTACGGAAAATTTTCCGGAATGACGTAATGTGAGGGGGCTATTTCAAAAATGATATAATTTTTTCGTATTCCCCATGCGCCAGCGTCAGAAAACCGTGCCGCACCAGAAAATCGATGATCACAAGATTACAGTTGAACTTGAATTTGTCAGTATCGCGCACGAGGGCGGCAACTTTTTCAAGAGGCATGAGTTCAAATGAGGCGACCTCGCCGTCGGTATTGTGCGGCATATAACCTTCCGGCAGTTCGAGATCGAAGACAAACAGCGTATCGTCGCGCATGCCGTTATGCCGCTCGATCCGGTAGCTGATCGGGCGCACCTGTTTCGCCGTTTTGGCCAGCGCCGCCGCAATGCCGGCTTCTTCTTTCGCTTCCTTGCACAGGTTTTCCTCGATGCTCAGCCCAATCGGCTGGCCGCCGCCGATAAGATTATCCAGCTTGCCGGGGTCGATCTGACGATTGGCGGCGCGTTCGCTTACCCACAGGTGAATGCCATCTGGCTTGCGCACGAAGCCATTTACGTGAACGCCAAAGCCCTTGACACCGAACCATGGCACGGCGGCGCGGTCGATTTGTGCCAGCGGCTTATCGCCCCACTGCCGGATGATCGGGTACATCTCGTTGCGCAGATTGGCGCCATAGCGCTGGGCAACCCATGCCGCCGCCACCGCCAGCGCCTCGCTGCGCGTGGAGAAATGATCGAGATGCGGGGCGAGAGCGATGCCGTTGGGGCGCGACACGAAAAAATCCATCGCGCGCGGCAAGACGGCGGCGAGTTCCTTTTTTATCCAGCCCAGTTGCGCATCGCCAATAGTAAACGGCGTAAATTTATCCAGATCGCACGCGTTGCAGGCCTGAAAATGGCGGAGAAAGCCTTTGCCGGAATCAGATGGCATATCTAGCCGTTCCGTGCGCGGAAAGTCAGCGGGCGCTCGACGACAGTGCCGTCGCTGCATTGAATCTGTTCGATTTTCAATTTTGGTTTCTGCGTTAAATGAAACTGCGAAATCGGATTATAAGGCGGCGCGGGCTCGACATAGAGACCCGTCGCGCGGTCGAGCATCGGCACGGCAAAGAAGGTCAGCCAGTTATAATTGGCGGGCATGATCACGTGCGGCATGTCGCGCATATAGAGGGCGATATTCAACGCCAGCTGGTCCGTCATGATCGTCTGGTTGGTCAGTGCGGGAATTTTCTGCAACGCGTCGCGGTAAATCCGCAGCCATTCATCCCATACCGGTGAATCTTTCGACATGGCGAATACGCCGGCGTTAAACATCGGCTTCAGCGTCATGGTGGCTGTGACGGTGTCGTCGCTGTAACAGGCGCGATACCACTCGTGATAGGCGTTCCAGATTCCCGCGCTCTTGAAAAACATGCCGTAGCAACGGTCCAACTCCACGGCCAGATGAATGGCGGGGCCGGACGCGGCGCCTTCGATCATCGCGTCGATGGCATCCGGCGT
>JAATFY010000128.1 GCA_015654915.1 Rhodospirillales bacterium | reverse complement strand
TTGCCGCCGCCCGACGGACGCATGTCGGTGAGTTCCGCCTTGCGTTCCGACAGTTTGTTGACAACGGTGCCGGAGTAAGGCTCGTCAACATCGACCACCACTTCTTCCATCGGCTCCAATCGCTGGCCTTTGGCGTCGGTCTGGAACAACACGCGCGGGCGGCTGATGCTTAGCTCGAACCCTTCGCGGCGCATGGTCTCGATCAGCACGCCGAGCTGCAATTCGCCGCGGCCCGCCACTTCGAATGCGTCGCGATCCTGCGATTCCGAAATACGGATGGCGACATTGCCTTCGACCTCGCGCATCAGCCGGTCGCGGATGACGCGGCTGGTGACCTTGTCGCCTTCCGTGCCGGCCAGCGGCGAGTCGTTGACCGAGAATGTCATGGCGATGGTGGGCGGATCGATGGGGCGCGCGATGATCGGCGTCGTTACGGCGATATCGCATAATGTGTCGGCGACGGTGGCTTTGCCGAGGCCCGCAATGGCGACGATATCGCCGGCTTCGGCTTCTTCGACCGGCACACGGTCGAGTCCGCGGAAAGCAAGAACCTTGGTCACGCGGCCCTGCTCGATCAATTGCCCGTCGCGCGTCATGGCTTTGATCGGCATATTTACGCGCACGGTGCCGGTCTGGATGCGGCCGGTCAGAATGCGGCCCAGATAGGGATTGGCTTCGAGAATAGTGGCCAGCATCGTGAAAGGCGCCGTGGCATCGACCTGCGGCGCGGGCACATGGCGTTCGATCAGGTCGAACAAAGGCGTCAGGTCTTTCGGCTCATCGCCCATTTTCTCGATCGCCCAGCCGTTACGGCCCGAGGCGAACAAAGTCGGGAAATCGAGCTGTTCCTCGGTAGCGTCGAGCGCGGCGAACAGATCGAACACTTCGTCATGCACCTGATGCGCGCGCGCATCGGACCGGTCGATTTTGTTGATGACGACGATGGGCTTAAGGCCGATGGCCAAAGCTTTCGAAACGACGAATTTGGTCTGCGGCAAGGGGCCTTCGGCGGCATCGACCAGAAGGACGGCGCCATCGACCATAGACAAAATACGTTCGACTTCGCCGCCGAAATCGGCGTGGCCCGGCGTGTCGACGATATTGATGCGCAGATCGCCATGCATGATGGACGTGCATTTGGCGAGAATGGTAATGCCGCGTTCGCGTTCCAGATCGTTGCTGTCCATGGCGCAATCGGCCACTGTCTGGTTGTCGCGGAAGGTGCCGGACTGGCGCAAAAGGGCATCGACGAGCGTGGTTTTACCGTGATCGACGTGGGCGATAATGGCGATATTTCTCAGTTTCATAACGTCTTTCCGTTCAAAAGTTGCGTTGTGTTATCGTTATCACAACTCAAGAACTGACGACTGTTTCGCGTTAAATTTGTTCTTGAAAGTGCCTCGGGGCACGGTCGCCGGTTCTTGAACTGCGATGGTCTAACAGGCTTTTTTCAAAATGTCTTGTGTTCAAGAAATCCGGTTATACCGCTGCCGATGGCCCATACAGCCAGTGCGGCCAGCGCAACCGCCGTTATGCGGTTGATAAGGATGATGCGGTTTTCGGTGAAATGGCCGCGGACGAGGGCGATTCCGCCCGACAGCAGTACCCACCACAGGGTCGAACCGGCAAACATGCCGGCAATGATGGTTCCGGCATCAAGGCGTGTCCGCAGGTTGCCAAAGGTGGCGACGACCGCCAGAACGGCGAACAAAGTCACGGGGTTAGTGAGGGTAATGGCGAGGCCGCTCAGGAAGGCTTTCAGCGATCCCATCAGCGTTTCGTCTTTTGTCATACCCATGACTTTTTTGGCCAGCGCTTTGAGGTCAGGCGGCGGTTTCGGTTTGTCATGCCATGTATGGTATGCGCCCAGCAGCAATACGCCGCCGCCGATAACACGGATGAAAAGATCGTAATGCCGCATGAATTGCAGGATGGCGGCAACGCCGAGGGCGGCGATAGCGCCGAAAAAAGTATCGGCGCAGGCGGCGCCCAGCCCCGTCGCGAAACCCACCAGAAGACCTTTCTGGATCGTGCGGCGGATGCACAAAAGGCCGACCGGCCCCACGGGAGCCGCGATCATCAGCCCCAGAACCAGGCCACGGTAAAAAACACCGATTTCGTCGAACAACGCATCGCTCCATATGTATTCGGATGTCAGGCCCGCCGGTACGGGAGTGACGTAAAAGGCTTCGCTTATGTTCTTATGGCAAAGCCTGACCGGTTGCAACCCGAGGCGATTACGGGCACAGCACAAAATCGCGTAACTCGTTATACTGCCGCCCTCCGATCGACCCGCACCCATTTCATCATGCCCAATACCCCTGTATCCGTTCCCTCCGAGTCCCATGCCTTGTCCGGCATGACGCTGGCGGCCGTGGCGTTCGCGCTGTTCACCTCGGTCGATACGATTTTCAAGCTGATGGCGGGCGGGCATCCGGCCGGCCAGATCCTTCTGGTCAACGGATGCTTCGCGCTGTTTCCGGTTCTGGGATGGACGTTTTTGAACGGCGGCCTCACGCGCCTGCGCACGGTGCGTTTCGGCCAGCATCTGGCGCGCGGCTGCGCCAGCGTGATGTCGAGTTTTGCCGCCATCTACGCCTATTCGCGGCTGCCGCTGACCGATTTCTATGCCATCGTTTTTGCAGGCCCCCTGATCGTCACGGCGCTGTCGGCTTTCTGGCTCGGCGAAAAAGTGGAAGTGGCGCGCTGGCTGGCGATTATCGCCGGTTTCGCGGGCATACTGATCGTGGCCAACCCTTTCCAGTTGGCTTCCCTGCATAGTGCAGGCGCCTCTGCCGGACGCTTCGCGGCGCTGGTCAGCATTTTCTGTTACGCGCTTTCGGTGGTGATGATCCGGCGCATGCGGGTGGGCGAGAGCAGCATGACCTTCGCTTTTTACAGCTACGTTGTCGGCATTGCGGTCGGCGGTGCGGTGGTTTTGCTGCGCGGTGCGCCGACCTTGCACGTGGAGGATGTCCTGCATCTGGCTTTATCGGGCACTCTGGCCGGTATCGCCAATATCTGCCTGATGACCGCCTATCACCGCACACCGGTGGCGTTGGTGGCGCCGTTTCAATATACGCAGATCATCTGGGGCGCCGTGGCAGGGTATTTTCTTTGGGCGCATATACCGGACATCCGGTTGATAACGGGCGCCGTTGTCGTCAGCGCCAGCGGCCTCTTCGTTATTTACCGCGAGGTGAGGGCGCGGGACAATAATTGATCAGGATGCCTTTTTAACCGCCACCACTGCATTCAATCCGCCGAAGGCGAAGGAATTATTCAGCGCCGCGCGGATGTTCATTTTGCGGGCGGTATTCGGCACATAATCCAGATCGCATTCTGGGTCGGGCCCAAGGTAATTGATCGTCGGCGGTGCCACATCGTCCGTTACCGCCAGAATAGTTGCCAGCATCTCGAGCGCGCCTGCGGCGCCGAGAGCATGTCCGAACATGGATTTGCTGGATGAAATTGCCAGTTTTTGCGCGCGCGATCCGAAAGCCTGTTTCAGCGCTGCCGTTTCAGTAATGTCGTTCACGCGCGTGCCGGTGCCGTGGGCGTTGATGTAATCGATATCCTCGGGCGCGAGGTTTGCGTCCTTCATCGCATTGACGACGGCACGGGTCGCGCCGTTCACGTCCGGCGTCGTGATATCCTTGGCGTCCGAACTCATGCCGAAACCGGCGAACTCGGCGTAGATTTTCGCGCCGCGTGCCCCGGCGTTCTCGAGCGTCTCCAGCATGAACATGGCGGCGCCTTCGCCCAAGACCATGCCCGCACGGCCTTGCGAGAAAGGACGGCAGACATCGGGCGCCATGACGCGCAAGGCTTCCCAGCCCTTTAAAGTGCCGAAGGTAAGGCAGGCTTCCGAACCGCCGGTAATGGCGGCATCGATCAGGCCCGAGCGCAGCATGTGGAGGGTTACCCCCATAGCATGGATGGCGGAGGCGCAGGCGCTGGCGACGGTAAAGCCCGGCCCCGTTATGCCGGTCGCCATGCTGATCTGGCTCGATCCGGCATTGGCCATCAGACGCGGAATGGTGAAGGGATGCACGCGCGGCGAGCTTTTTTCGTCGAGCAGTTTCATATAGGATTCTTCAAGCGTGCTCTGGCCGCCGACGCCGGTGCCGGTGATAACGGCGGTGCGTTCAGCTATCGCGGGCGTTATCTCAAGGCCGGAATCACGCAGGGCTTGCAAGGCAGCGGCCACCGCGAATTGCGAAAAGCGGTCGAGCATCGAGGCTTTTTTGGCGTCGATCCAGTCTTCGACTTTGAAGTCCTTAACCGGCGCCGCCGGAAACCGCACTTCGTTGTTACGGTAGGTAAAACCGACGCTTTCGATGCCGCATTTTCCTGCGAACAGATTCTGCCGGAAGTCAGCGACGTTTTGGCCGATGGGCGAGATTACGCCCAGGCCGGTGATGACGATGCGTCGCATGAAAATCGGACCTGTTATCCCTGAGCGGCGGTCTTGCCCTTCGCCGCCATTTGTTTTTCGACCATCGCGATCACGTCGCCCACGGTTTCGAATTCGGACGCGTTGGTGTTGGCGTTGAAGGGAAGCTCGATGCCGAATTTGTCCTCGAGCGCGAAAATGACTTCCACCATATCGAGCGAGCTGACATTGAGATCGGTCAGCTTGGCGTCGCGCGTCAGCTTGCTGCGGTCGATCATCGCCTTCTGGGCGACGACGTCGAGAATTTCATCAATCGGGGCTTGGGTCATGCGGGGAACCTTGATCTGAACAATCCTGTCTTCGGGCCAGTATGAAGGGGCTTGCGGCGATTTTATGGCAGGGCGCCCGGGGGCTCAAGACCTAATCGGTTTTTGGTTTTTGCTCAAGTAGGTCGAGGCGCTTGGTAAAATCCTCGACTTTCTTCATATAATGCTTGATCCGGCCGAAATAGAAGTGGTTTTCCACCAGCCGTTCGCGCGGCATCGCCGGATAGCCGCCGACCACCGTGCGCGGCAGGACGTTACCCGCTACGCCGCTCATGCCCATGATAACGGCGTCATCGCCGATCTTGAGATGGTCGGCAATGCATGCCGCCCCGCCCAGCACGACGCGGTTGCCGATGGTGGCGCTGCCGGCAATGCCGGCGCGCCCGCAAATCATGCAATTGTCGCCGATGGTGACGTTGTGGCCGATCTGGACCTGGTTATCGATCTTGGTGCCGTTGCCGACGGTCGTTGCGGCGATGGTGCCGCGGTCGATGGAGCTGTTGGCGCCGACCTCGACATCGTCGCCGAGAATGACTGTGCCGAGCGAGGCGATGCGCACGAGTTCCTGATTGGTCGCGTCAATATTGCCGGTGGCCTTGACGGCCTCGACGCTGCCGAGTTGCGGCGTGACGAAACTGAATCCGTCCGCGCCGCTGCTGGTGTTGAAATGGATGATGCAGCGCGCGCCGATTTCCACGCCCGCGCCGATACGTACGCCGGGATAGATCAGGGCATTCGGGCCGATGCGGACATCGGGCCCGATATAGGTTTGCGGGTGCAGCGTGCCGTGGGCGCCGATCACAGCGCCCTTGCAGATATAGGCGTAAGCGCCGACAGCGACATTCTCGCCGATCACGGCACCGTCTTCGATAATGGCGGTCGGATGAATGCTGCGGGGGAGTGCGGTTTGTTCGGCAAACAAATTGGTTAATTTGGCGAGCGCCAGCCGCGGACGGCTGACCACAATGCGGGCAGCAATCGCGCCTTCTTCAAGCACGGCATCGCTGCTGATCACCGCCGCGCGGGCCCGGCTTCGGGCCAGCAGCGGCAGCAATTTGGCGTCGGTCGCCAGCGCCAGATCGCGCTCGCCGCGGATATGGGCCGGATGCGACACGCGCTCGATGACTATCGTGCCGTCGCCGATCAGCTTGCCGTCGAGGGCTGTGGCGATGGCCGCCATGGTATAGGTTTTCGTCATGGGCGGAATATGTAGCCTTTCCCGCAGCCAGACAACAGAGCATTGCCGGACTTTCAAAAACCCCTTTATTTATGGGAACGGATGGGGCTTTGGCCGAGGGATGCGAGCGTGATTCATCACATAAAGTTTAGAAAACCGAAATTTATGGTTAGCAATTCTTTAAGGCGGCGCCTTTCTCGGGCGACGCGAAGAAACGAAAAATCCCCGTTTTTATCGAAAATTAAGGGTGTTACCGCTACGATAGGGCCATCAATCTCCGGCGGGGCGCCAAGGTTATACTTTATCGGTTTTTGCGAGCGCGAAGCGTATGAGTATTATGTCTTCTCTTACCGAGCTATTATCGGCGTCGGGCGATGCCGCCTATGACTGGGATTTGCAGAGCGATCACATCAACTGGTTCGGCGCTTGGGAAAAACTGTTCGGCGCCAAAGCCTCGCCGCCGCACAATTCCGAAACTTTCTACCATCTGATTTGCGCCGACGATCGCCACCTGATTTTCGGCGTTGAGGAACACGTCCTCGATCGCCAGTTCCGTTTGCGCGCGCCGGACGGACGGCTGGTCTGGGTGCACGAGCGCGGCAGTGCCGAGGTCGAGAACGGCCATATCGCGCGGCAGCGCGGCATCCTCCGCGTGATCGAGAAGCCGCAGGAACGCGGCCTCAATCCCGAGACCCTCGGCAAGGATACGCTGACAAACTGTTTTAATCGTGCCCACATGCTGGCGCAGATCTCCAAGACGATGGAAGCGGCCAAATCCTCGCGTCGCGCCAGCGCCTATCTCGTGCTCGGTATCGACAAGATGTCGTTCGTCAACGAAGCGGTCGGCATGGAAGCCGGCGATGCGCTGTTGCGCGGCGTGGCCGAACGGCTCGGCCAGATTATTCCCACCCGCGCCATACTCGCGCGCGTCGGCGGCGATATGTTCGGCGTCCTGCTGCCCGAACCGCTGGGCGCCGACCTGCCGATCCTCGCCGAGCGCCTTTTGCAAAGTTTCCGCGACCAGCCGGTCGTGACATCCGTCACGCCGCTGCATATAACCATCTCTCTCGGCGGCGTGCGCCTGCCGACGGTGGCGAAAAGCGCCACCGAGGCCATGATTTTCGCCGAACAGGCGGTGCATGACGCGCATCAGCGCGGCCGCAACCTGTTCGTGGAATATATCGATTCACCGGAACGCGCGCAGGGCAACCGCATGCTTCTGGAACTCGGCGAGCGTATCAAGCACGCGTTCAAACATGACGGTTTCCGCCTCGCCTATCAGCCCATCGTCAGCGCGGCGACCGGGCGGGTCGAATCCTATGAAGCGCTGGTGCGCATGTTCGGCGACGATGGCAAACCCATAGCGGCGGCCCTGTTCGTGCCCGCGATCGAGCAGCTCGGCCTCGCTTTCGAGCTCGATTGCCGCATATTCGACATGGCGGTGCGCGATCTGGAAACCAGTCCGGATCTGCGCCTTGCCGTCAACGTATCGGGCCTGACGGTCGCGCAGGCCGATTGGCATGATTATGTGAAGCACGCGCTTGCCGATCGCCGTTCGGTGGCCGAGCGCATGGTGATCGAAATCACCGAAACGGCGGCGATCGTCGATGTCGGCGAAACGCGGCGCTTTGCCGATGCTTTCCGCGAGCTGGGCGGCCGCGTTTCGCTGGACGACTTCGGTGCCGGCTTCACGTCGATCCGCCATCTGCGTTCGCTGTCTTTGTCGATCATGAAAATCGACAAGGACATGCTGCATAACCTTACTACCAATGCCGAGCAGCAGCATCTTGTGCGTATGTTAATCGAACTGGCCCGCGGCCTGGGCCTCAAGACCGTGGCCGAAGGCGTCGAAAGCGGCGATGTCGCCGCATGGCTGCGCCGCGAAAAGATCGACATGATGCAGGGTTATTATTTCGGCAAGCCGTCGCTGGAAAAACCGTGGCTGGCGAAAAACGCCGAAACCGCCGGTTCGGCCGATATGCTGTCCGCCAGCCACGCGATCGTCGACGCGTCGCTGCTCAAGCTCCGCGCCCTCGCGGGGTATTAGGATTCAAGTCGTTATATGGCGCGCAGCGTTTTGAAGTCCGGAACTCTTAAGTACCCTCTGCATTGGCCGGTCCCCATTCCCCGAATTGCTTCCTCGGTGATTTCCGGCCTGCCGGCAATCGCCAGAGGGCCGTTGCCGTCGCTGAAATGAAGTTTCCCGTCCAGGTATTTCGCCTCATACACTCTTGTAGCCGAACTGCCTTCGCCCAAATCTTCGCGGCATGCAACAAACCCGACATGATTGTCGGCAACGAAACGGGTGATCCCCGCGTTTTGTCGTGCCATTTGGTCGCGGGAGTTGGCCAATTCGCTTTTTACTATGTGAAATGTTCCCGTGACGGCCACGGCGACAAGGCTTGCGGCTATTGCCGCCGCCCGCCACATTCCGAGAGTGCCGATCCTGTTCCAAATATTGTCGTTGACCGGTCCGGCAACGGCTTCATGTAAAGTCGCCAGAGCTTCGGATTCCGGCAGTTGATGCGGCGGGTCTTTCATGAGAAAGGCGCAGGCTTTTGCCGCGTCGTGGGCGCGGCCCTGTTCGCATACAATACGTACAATGCGGATGGCGTCAACGATGACACCGCCGCTGTTCGGGCTGTCCGGGTCTTCCAACACGGCGGAAACCGATACGGGGGCATGGCCGAATATTTTTCCCTTCACGACAATTTCTGCCTGCTTATGATCGAAGTTCGCAGGCGTATAAATCATTGTGGCCGATGGCACGGCGTCTTCGCTGCCGACGACGCTGAAAAGCGCGGCTTTTTTCGTGCGTTTCTTGGCCTCCGGCCGGAAATGCAGGTTTTCGTGGTCGGCGTTGCCGCCGCGATTAACCTGCGTCGATTCCGTGATTTTGACGCCGCGGCGCCGGAACAATTCCAGAAGGTCTTTGTTGAAAACGGTCGCGCCAAGCTGGCTTTTAACGTCGTTGCCCATCAAGGCGCGGCCGCGCGCTTCGAAACGTTCCCTCCATTCGAGGTTGGTAGCGATGGGCGTGGGCATGCAGTTAATGAAGCTGCATCCGGCTTCAAGCGCTGCTTCGGCGTAGGCATAAACGGCTTCGTCACTTCCGGTCGGCAAGTAATTGACGACAATTTCCGCGCCGGATTTTTTCAATATTTCCGCGACATTGACAGGCGGCAGGTTGCTTTCGATGATGGCAAAATCCCGCATCTGCCGGTTGATGCTGTCGTGAACGGGGCCTTTTTGAACGATGACGTCATACGGCAAGGGGTCGGCGATTTTTTCCGTATGATTGGGCTCGGCCTGGACGGCTTCGTGAAGGGGACGGCCGACCTTGCGGCTATCGACATCGAACGCGGCGACGAAAGTGATATCCGACGGGCGATAGCCGCCGAGAACCGGATGCATTAAACCGGTAGTATCATCGGGATTTGCCGTGTAATGCGCAATGCCTTCCAGCAGGCTTTTGGCGCAATTGCCCGCGCCTATGATGGCCACTTTGATTTTCCGCGTTTGAATGTCCGGCATCACGATCCGCCTATTTTTAAAATGACTTATACGAATAGGATTATTTTTATCATTCAAATGGGGACATGGACATAAAAAACGTATTTATTATAGACGCATAATATCAACAAATTAACTGGTTAACGTGGCCATTCTTCAAACCAATAGTTTCTCCCGAAGAAGAAAACGCGTCATTCCGGCGAAGGCCGGAATCCAGACAGTGTTTCTATGGCGGCCGTAAGCGCACATTTTTTACCGCCGGTTCTAACCGGGAGTCAGTCTGGATCCCGACTTTCGTCGGGATGACGCATGAGGGCTAGTGCCATTGTAATCCGGTATGTAGGAATTACACTTTTCATAATGCGACAACAGACCAGTCATGCCTGTTATAATTTAAGCCTTATTCTTCGCCATCTCGGCAAGCTGGCGTTGAAGCGCGGCGATCTTGCTCTGGACTTCCTCGCCGGAAACCTGTTGCGAGGCTTGCGTTGTCGCCGGCGTCGGCATCGGGGTGATGTTGGATGACGGCGTAAAAGCCGCTTCTTCGGCCTGTTCCTGTTCGGTTGCCGCATTGCCGCCGGTCTTGCCGCCGCTTTCGGCGCCGCCGCCTAACGGCGCGAACATGCGCATGGTGCGTTCGAACATTGCCAGATTCTGCTTGCCCATTTCTTCCAGCGTAGTGCCGAACGGGAACATGCCGCCGAGCGTGGTCTGGAAATAATTGCGGATCTGTTCCTGGTTCTTCGACAGCGACTGCATGCTGTGCTCGAGATATTTCGGCACCAGCCATTGCATGTTGTCGCCGTAGAAACCGATCAGCTGGCGCAGGAAACCGATCGGCAGCAGGTTCTGGCCGACCTTGCCTTCTTCCTCGACGATGATCTGCGTCAAAACCGAGCGGGTGATGTCCTCGCTGGTCTTGGCATCATAGACATTGAACTCGATGCCTTCCTTGACCATCTGCGACAGGTTTTCCAGCGTGACGTAGGAGCTGGTGGCGGTATTGTAGAGCCGTCGGTTGGCATACTTCTTGATGGTGACGGTTTGTTTTGGCGCATCGCTCATGGTGTGATCCTTTGGAGTTCGGCAGCCATCGCCGGTGCAATTTCGGAAGGAGAGTTATGGTTAATTGTCCTCAATGCAGGCTGAAAACTCAAGCTGAATCTTAACGGCGCAATTGCGTGGTAATTCAAAGACATGAATATGCAGATAGGGGTGTATGTAATCTATATATAGCGTTCCGGTTTTTTCATGACGAAACCACGCGTCCATGCTTTAATTCCGCCATGGCATCCGCAAAACCGTCCGATCCGACCGATATTCACGCCTTGGCCGCCGAGGTCATGGACCTGTGGCAGGAACACCTCGCCGTGTATGCCGCCGACCCCAAGGCCAAGGCCGATCTGATGCAGATGCTCGAGCCGCAGCGCCAATTGTTTGCCGATTGGGCCGCAATGATGCAAAATGGGTCTTATGGGACAGGCGCTCAGACAAAACATGGACCCGCCGCTGCCAATGGAAAAACCGGCGCCGCATCGGCGCGGCCCGCGTCCGCTGCATCTCCATCTGATGACGGCGCTTTGCGTCTGGCTCAGTTGGCCCATCGTACGGCCCGGCTTGAGAGCCACGTTGCCGAACTTGAAAAACGCCTCGGCAAATCCGGATCCCGACATGCTCCGGCGGCTCGAAAACATTCTGGAAAAAACCGGAACCCAAAATCCGGCACTTGATCGGGCGCTGGCGGGTGAGGCCGTCGCCCGCGCCCGCCGTTTTATCGCCGGTATCCGCGCCTACCGGCACCACCCCGACCGCCGCGACGTTGCCGAAGCCCCCGTCATCTGGAGCGCGGGCACCACGCGCCTGCGCGATTACAATCCTTCCATGCCGGATGCGCCGATAGTCCTTGTCATTCCGTCGCTGATCAACCGCTATGATATTCTCGATCTTGATTTCGCGTCGTCTTTTCTCCGGACGCTGGCGGGGCAGGGCCTTCGCCCGCTGGTGGTCGATTGGGATGTGCCGGGCGACACGGAGAAAAATTTCGACCTGACAGCCTATGTGACGCAGCGCCTGATTGCGGCGATGGAGTTCATCGCAAAGGGCAACACCGCGCCGATGCATGTGCTGGGTTATTGCATGGGCGGGTTGCTGGCATTGGCCGTGGCGGCGTTGCGGCCGGAGCGCGTCAAAACACTCACCCTGATGGCGACGCCGTGGGATTTTCATAGACCCGATCCTGCTATTGGCGCTTCTTTCCGGACCTTTGCCGATCAGATGGAGCCGACGTTGAAAACGACCGGTCACCTGCCGGTCGATATCATCCAAAGCCTGTTCGCGACTTTCCAGCCGTTGCAGACGCTGACGAAATTCACCGAATTCGCGGGCCTCGATCCCGCCAGCATGGAAGCGCGGCAGTTCGTGCTGCTGGAAGACTGGCTGAACGACGGCGTGCCGTTGACGGCGCCGGTGGCGCGCGAATGCCTGCGCGGCTGGTACGGCGGAAATAATACGGCAAAACTGGACTGGCGTGTCGGCGGCACAATCATTGATCCGCGCGCGGTCACAACGCCCTCTTACGTCATCGTGCCGGGCAAGGACCGGATCGTGCCGCCGGAATCCGCTCTGCCGCTGGCGAAATTGTTGCCGCATGCGACTTTGCATGAGCCGATGATGGGCCATATCGGCATGATCGCCAGCCGCAACGCCGCGCATCAGGTCTGGGCGCCCCTGCTGCACTGGCTGGGGGAGCATGGGTAATTTAATGTCCGAGCGTATCCCCGTTTCTGCCGATGCCGCCGCCGATGCGTGGATTGACGCGAAAAAATATCAGGCGATGTATGCGCAGTCGATAGCCGATCCCGACGCCTTCTGGGGCGAGCAGGGCAAATCTCTCGACTGGTTCAAGCCCTACACCAAAGTAAAGAACGCGAGCTTCGACGGCGACGTGCGCATCCGGTGGTTCGAAGACGGCGCGCTGAACGTCGCGCATAACTGCATCGACCGGCATCTGGCGGCGCGCGCCGATCAAACGGCGATTATCTGGGAAGGCGACAGCCCATCCGAGCACAAATATATCACCTACGCGACGCTGCATGAAGAAGTCTGCCGCTTCGCCAACGTGCTGAAGGCGCAAGGCGTCAAAAAGGGCGATTGCGTCACGATCTATATGCCGATGATACCGGAAGCGGCTTTCGCCATGCTGGCCTGCGCGCGCATCGGCGCGGTTCATTCGGTGGTGTTCGGCGGTTTTTCGCCGGACAGCCTGAAAGACCGCATCCTCGACTGCAAATCGAAACGGCTGATTACGGCGGACGAAGGTTTGCGCGGCGGCAAGAAAATTCCCCTGAAAGCCAATGCCGACGAGGCGCTGCAATCATGTCCCGATGTGACATCCGTCCTTGTCGTGCGCCGCACCGGCGGCCCCATAGGATGGGTCGAAGGCCGCGACCGGTGGTATCACGAAGAAGCCGCGAAAGTCGGTACGGATTGCCCCGCCGAGATTATGAATGCCGAAGACCCGTTGTTCATTCTTTATACGTCGGGTTCGACCGGCAAACCCAAGGGCGTGCTTCACACCACCGGCGGCTATCTTTTGTTCGCGTCGCTGACGCATAAATTCGTGTTCGATTACCATGACGGCGATATTTACTGGTGCACCGCCGATATCGGCTGGGTGACGGGGCACAGTTATATCGTCTATGGGCCGTTATGTAACGGCGCCACCACGCTGATGTTCGAAGGCGTGCCGAACTACCCCGACCATTCGCGTTTCTGGCAGGTAATCGACAAGCACAAAGTGAATATTTTTTACACGGCACCCACCGCGATCCGCGCCCTGATGCGCGAGGGTGACGAGCCGGTGAAACGCACCAGCCGCAAGAGCCTGCGTCTGCTGGCTTCCGTCGGCGAGCCGATCAATCCCGAAGCATGGCTGTGGTACTACCGCGTGGTGGGCGAAGAACGCTGCCCTGTGATCGACACATGGTGGCAGACGGAAACCGGCGGCCACATGATCACGCCCTTGCCGGGCGCTACGCCTTTGAAGCCGGGTTCGGCCACGCGGCCCTTTTTCGGCGTGAAGCCGGTGATCGTCGACGGCGAGGGAAATACTCTGGAAGGCGCGTGCGAGGGCAATCTTTGCATAGCGGCAAGCTGGCCCGGACAGATGCGCAGCCTTTACGGCGATCATGAACGGTTCGTGCAAACTTATTTTACGACCTTCAAGGGCAAATATTTTACCGGCGACGGGTGCCGCCGCGACGAGGACGGCTATTACTGGATCACCGGCCGCGTCGACGACGTGATCAACGTGGCGGGGCACCGGCTCGGCACCGCCGAGATCGAAAGCGCGCTTGTGGCGCATCCGAAAGTGGCCGAAGCCGCCGTGGTCGGCTGCCCGCACGACATCAAGGGGCAGGGCATTTACGCCTATGTCACGCTGAAAGCGGGCGTGACGCCCAGCGAAGAATTGCGGAAAGAATTGATCGCATGGGTGCGCAAGGAAATAGGACCGATCGCGACGCCGGATTTCATCCAGTGGGCCCCGGGCCCGCCGAAAACGCGTTCCGGCAAGATCATGCGGCGTATCCTGCGCAAGATCGCCGCGCAGGAAATTGACGGCCTCGGTGATACCTCGACGCTCTCCGATCCTGCGGTGGTCGATGAGCTGGTAAGGGGAAGAGTCGGTTAGACAGGCGCCGGATGTTTAGGAGGCAGGCGCCAATTGCGATGGCAATCTGCGCCGTGCACTGTGTAATTGATGATCTGTTGCGTACCCCCCTTGCCTGTAAGGATGGGCTGGTTCCTCCCGTCCGGTAAAACGCACGAACCGTTATAGATGACGGGCGTCAAAAGTTTTTGCGGGGGAACGGTCAGTTCGGCACTTGCACTTTTCAACGCCAGAAATACGGGCAGCGTGAAGGAGAGAAAAAAAGCGTAATAGACCACCGAAACGCCAAGATTGATTGTGTGCTGGGCAAGGGAACTTTTGGTCATGCGAGCCTCGTCGCTTAAAATTTCCGGTAGGTAATTCTACGCAAGATTTATCCGGCTTCAAGTACGGTTATGGCCCCGGAACCGGATCGCAGGGCACGGGGCCCTTCTTCGGAATATATGTGGCAAACTCTCTTCTATGATGCCGCGGATCAGAAGGAATGATGATAACCCTCTTGTACATCTGGTACATGGGGCAGATAAAACTTTTGGCTTCCTTGACCGTGTTTTCCGGCGATGCGGTATTCAGGACGACCGGCGCCACCCCCCCTATAAGAAGGGCGGCAGCTACAGCACAAAACATTGCAATAATTCTTCCCGTTTCCGTCATAAAAAATCCGGCAATAAAATTAAATCGTAATAACGCGTATTTTGGTAGGCAAAAAATAGAAGCTCAAGGGAAATATAGCTTTGGTTAACGCCGGTTTTATTGGGTTTTTTTCAGAAATCGCTGCAGCGGCCCTTTTGTTCCCAGTCGCCGTAGCGGGTCGGCTCCGGCCCCTTGGGGCCACCGATTTCCTTGGGCCGCTGGGCCGGAGGCGTGGCTGTAACCGCCGGTTTCGGGGCGGCGGGCTGGGTTTTTTCATCTTTCATAAACGCATTCTATATCATCATTTGTCCCGCGCAAATCCTCTGATATATCTCTATCGCAGTTCAAGAGTTGACAGGCCGCGACCTGACGCCGCGACCTGTGTCCCTTAAGACATCGCAGCCTGGCAACTCTTGAGTTGCGATGACCGAATATGTTTGATGCAACAGCCTGTCCGCCTTGCTCCTTCCATTCTTTCCGCCGATTTCGCGAGGCTGGGCGAGGAAGTTCGCGCCATCGACGAAGCCGGCGCCGATTACATCCATGTCGATGTCATGGACGGGCATTTCGTTCCCAATATCACCATCGGCCCCAGTGTGATCGCCGCCTTGCGTCCGCTCAGCAAAAAAATATTCGACGTGCATCTGATGATTGCGCCTGTCGATCCTTACGTCGCCGATTTTGCCAAGGCAGGCGCCGATATCATCACCGTGCATCCCGAAGCGGGACCGCACCTGCATCGCACCATCCATCTGATCAAATCGCAGGGCAAAAAAGCGGGCGTGGCGATTAACCCCGCGACGCCTCTGGCGGCGGTCGAGCCCGTCCTTGCCGACCTTGATCTGGTTCTGGTGATGACGGTCAATCCCGGTTTCGGAGGACAGGCTTTTATCGCCTCGCAAATTGAAAAAATCCGGGCGTTGCGCAAGGCCATCGATGCGCTTGGCAGAAAGATCGATCTCGAAGTTGATGGCGGCATCGCGCCCGACACGGCACGCCGCGTCGTGGAAGCGGGCGCCGATGTTCTGGTCGCCGGTACGGCCAGTTTCAAGGGCGGCGCCGCGCACTACGCCGCCAATCTCAAAGCCCTGCGCGGATAGCCAACCGCATGAAAACTGCGGCCAAAAACACGCAAAAAGGCCTTCTCGGGAAAATCAAACGCGGCGTGGAAGTCGTCGCCTACAGCAATCTTTTGTACCGGAAAATCCTGGCGGCGGGCGAAGGGCCCGACCGGTTGCATTTCACGCTGGCCAACCCATGGCCAGGCGACGCGCAGGCGGGACTGACCCTCATGACCGGCCAGCGTTCGATTTTCGACCGTTCGTCCACCGTCTCCTTGCGCCATGCCGCCGGCGTGTTGCGCAATTTGCGCGCGGTCGGCACTGATGCCGCGCGGCAGATGGCGGTGCAGCTGATCGAAAGCTGGCTGGCGCGCCACGATAAATGGAGCGAAGCGGAATGGACGGCGGATGTCCTTGGCGAGCGTATCGCCGGATGGATCGGTCTTTACGAATTTTACGCGCCTGTCGCCTCGCCGGATTTCATCGCGCAGTTGACATCCAGCCTGCACCGGCAATGGAAACATCTGGTGCGCGTGCTGCCGCCCAATCTCTCCGGCGTTGCCGGATTGCGGGCGATCAAGGGCCTTGTCTATGGCGGACTGAATTTTCCCGAAGGCGAACGGGCGCTCGGTTTGGCGCTCGACCTTTTGAAGCGCCAGATCGGCACCGAGATTTTACCGGACGGCGGTTCCGTGTCGCGCAATCCTTCGGTTCAACTTCATACACTCCGCCATCTGGTCGATTTGCGCTCGGCCCTTACGGCGGCGGGGCTGGATGTGCCGGATATGCTGCATGCCGCCATTACCGCGATGGTGCCGGTGGTAAAATTTTACCGTCATGGCGACGGCGGTTTGGCGCTTTTTCACGGCAGCATCGAGGAAACACCGCTTCTGATCGACGCCGTCCTGACGCAGGCCGAAGCAAAGGGCCGCGCCCTCCGGCGTTTGCCCGACACGCGCTACGAACGGGTCACGGCGGGACGGAGCTTATTGATTGCCGATTGCGGCGCGCCGCCGCCGCGCGGCTATGACGGATCGGGCCATGCCGGATTGTTAAGTTTCGAATTCGGCCACGGGCGCGAACGGCTGCTCGTCAATTGCGGCGCGGTTCCCGACGCGGGGGCCAACTGGCGCGTGGCCTGCGCCGCCACCGCCGCGCATTCGACGCTGACGGTGGAAGACCGCAACGCCTGCGAGATCATGCCGTCGGGCACCGTTCTGGGATCGGTCAATGTCGAGGCGCAACGGTTTGAACAGGATGGCGCGCATTGCATCGAGATGATGCATGACGGCTATGTTCCCAAATTCGGCGTTACGCATCAGCGCATTCTGGAACTCAGCGCGGACGGCGAAGAATTGCGTGGCTGCGACACGGTGGCGGGTGCCGCCAACCGGAATTTCACCTTGCGCTGGCATCTGCATCCTCTGATGCAAGCCTCGCTGGCGCATAGCGGCCGCACGGCTTTGCTCCGTACGCCCGGCGGCAGCGGCTGGCGCTTGCGGGTCGAAGGTAACGGCGAATTGGGGCTTGAATCCAGCATTTATTGCGGCTCCGGCACGCCGCGCCGCAGCCTGCAATTGAAATGGAACGGCCGTACCGAAGCGCGGCATGACGCCGAAGCGGGCGCGCCCGTCGTCTGGTCGCTGGTGCGGGAAAAGAAAAACTGAATGGTCGATTATAAATCCGTTCTCGGTGTTTCCGCGACGCTCATGGCCTTCGTGCAATATGGGCCGTACATCAAGGACATCCTGAAAGGCAAAACGCGGCCGCACGCTTTTTCATGGTTCGTGTGGGGTTTGCCCTGCGGCATTGTTTTCGCCGCGCAATTTCTCGGCGGCGGCGGGGCGGGATCGTGGGCGACGGGAATGACCGCCGCCATCAGCACACTGATTTTCGTTCTGTCCCTGTTTTACGGCGAAAAAGAAATCACGCTGCTGGATTGGATCAGCTTCGCCGTCGCGCTGCTGGCCATCGTCTGGTGGATTGCAACCAAGGATCCGTTGCTGTCGGTTGTTCTTATCACGGTCATCGACATCGTGGGATTTGTGCCGACGATGCGGAAATCGATCAAAAAACCGCGCGAGGAGACGCTCAGCACCTACGTTATAAGCGGCCTGAAATGGATTTTGTCGATTCTGGCGTTCGACGGTTTTTCGTTCACGGTGCTGCTCTATCCCGTTGCCATGGTCGTGGCGAACTGGCTGTTTGTGGTACTTCTTCTGCTCCGCCGCCGCAAAATCGCCTGACAGTTGCCAAGGGGCGATTGAGCCAGTATGAAACCCTTCTTTTCAGGAAAACCTCATGACCCAGACCCACAAAATCACCCGC
>JAATFY010000152.1 GCA_015654915.1 Rhodospirillales bacterium | reverse complement strand
TTACGCACTTCATGCTGGCTCTTGCCGCAGAAGGAGCAATAAAGCGTGTTCTTGGAATCCTTGGAATCTGTGGTGGTGGACTTGGTCATCGTGCTCTCTTCGCTAACGGTGCCTTCAGTTACGAGTTTATCGCTCTTTTGGTTACCGGATTGTTAAGCCGCCTTTTTCTCGGTTTCTGCGCCGCCGGGACGTTTTGTCACGACTTCGTCGATCAGGCCGAAAGCCTTGGCTTCTTCCGCCGACATGAAGTTGTCGCGCTCGACAGCAAGCGCAATCTTTTCAATCGGTTGTCCGGTGTGTTTAACGTAGATCTCATTGAGGCGGTGGCGCAGCTTCAGGATTTCACGCGCCTGAATTTCAATATCCGTGGCTTGGCCTTGCGCGCCGCCGGACGGCTGATGGATCATGATGCGGCTGTTCGGCAGCGAATAACGCTTGCCTTTGGCACCGGCAGCCAGAAGTAACGAGCCCATCGATGCCGCCTGCCCCGTGCATACGGTCGAAACGGGCGAACGTATATATTGCATGGTGTCATAAATCGCCATGCCGGAAGTCACAACGCCGCCGGGCGAGTTGATATAGAACGAAATTTCCTTGCTCGGATTTTCCGATTCCAGAAACAGCAACTGGGCGCAGACGAGGCTGGAGATGTGGTCGTCGACAGGGCCGACCATGAAAATGATACGTTCTTTCCGAAGGCGTGAATAAATATCGAACGAACGTTCGCCGCGCGCGGTTTGCTCGATAACGATCGGCACCAGCGCGCTAAGGGTTTCAACGGGATCGCGTTCGGGGGTGGGCATCGGCGGGAACTCCTGATCAGGTAACCTTATAGAATGGATATAGGTAAGGTTAGCGGATTGCGCAAGGATAGCAAGAGCGCCCGCCCTATCGTCATTCCGGCGAATGCCGGAATCCAGAGTGCATATCCGTAAGTGCTTGGGATATGTATTATTTACGGTCGTGCCAACGGAAACAAAAAACCGCCATCATTTCGAACATCAAGTCCGTCTGGATCCCGACTTTCGTCGGGATGACGTATTGAATGGATTACTCCATCTCCTCGGGCATTTTGAGGAGTTGCTCGGACGTGATTTTTTTCTCGCTGACTTTGGCCTGCGTCAGGATGTAATCGATCACCTTCTCTTCCAGCAACGGCGCGCGCAGGCGTTCCATGGCGCCCTGCGTTTGCGTGTAATAATCGATCACCGCTTTTTCCTGTCCGGGGAAGCGGCGCGCTTCGGCCATCAGCGCGTTGCGTAATTCGGCAGGCGCCACGGCCAGCTTGTTTTTCTGCGCCACTTCGGCCAGTAGAAGGCCGAGACGGATGCGGCGTTCGGCAATGCCGCGATATTCCTTGCGCAACTGCTCGTCGGTTTTCTTTTTGTCTTCTTCCGGCAATTCGCCCTTGGCCTTGCTGGCCTCGATCTGCTGCCAGATGGAATCGAATTCGTTTTCCAGCATGCCGGCAGGAATTTCGAAATCATGCATCTCGGCCAGTCTGTCCATCAGTTGCCGCTTGATAATGGCGCGGCTGATGCGCTGGTAATCGGCGGCGATATCGTCCTTCACGCGTTCCTGTAATTTGTCGAGAGACGGGAAGCCCAGTTCCTTGGCCAACTCATCATTGATTTCGGCGGGTTTCGGCGCGCGCAATTCCTTGACCTCGACCTTGAACTCGGCCTGCTTGCCCGAAAGATTGGCAGCATGATAATCGGCGGGGAACGTCACCTTGATGGTTTTCTTGTCGCCGACCTTGCTGCCGACAAGCTGTTCTTCGAACGTATCTATGAAAGATTTCGAGCCAAGCTCCAACGCGTGCCCCTCGCATTTCATGCCGGGCTGCGACTTGCCATCGACCGAACCATCGAAATCGATCACCAGAACGTCGCCCAGCTTGGCGGGGCGGCTTTCCGTGACGGGTTCCGGTTCGCGCATGGATTTCGCCGCGCGCGCAATGGCATCGGCAATCGTCTTGTCCTCGACATCGGCGACAAGACGTTCCAGCGCAATCTTGCCGAAATCGGCGGGCGTGACCTCGGGCAGGATTTCGACCGCCAGCTTGAATTCCAGATCCTTGTCTTCGGCAAAGCTGACCAGTTCGATTTTCGGCTGCATGGCGGGACGCAGGTTGCGTTCCGTCAGCGCTTTTTCGGTAACGTCGGAAACGGTTTTGTCTAGAATCTCGGCGCGGGCGCGGGCGCCGAAATGCTGCTTCAGCACTTTCATCGGCGCTTTGCCGGGACGGAAGCCCTGCAGGTTCGCGGTTTTGCCGATTTCCTCGAGACGCGAGGTGAAAATCTTTTCCATGTCCGCCTGCGGCACCGTGACGGTGTATTCGCGCATCAAACCTTTTTTGCTGACTTCCTGAACCTGTGCCATGATTTTTCCGTGTCCTTTGTTCGTTTTTAAAATTGTTATCAGTCTAGCTTCGTTTCGTTCCACGAAGGCCGGCTTGCCAGGCTCCGGCGAGACATAGACGGTTCCGACCATCGGCGAGGGGACGGCGCCGG
>JAATFY010000131.1 GCA_015654915.1 Rhodospirillales bacterium | reverse complement strand
GGCGCAGGCGGCGGGTTCAACAAGCTGCCGCCCGGCGATGGCGCCGGCGAATTCAGGCCGCCAGCGGGTGCCCCAAAGCCAAGCATGCTGCCGAGCGATGAAAAGAAGCCACCAAGGCCGCTCGGCTGCGAAGCGGCGGCCGGGCTCGGGGCGTCAACGTCCAAACTCGAATCAGTATTGGACACGCGGCCCCCTATGCGAATGAATTGCCGCGCTGTCGCGCTTCCACATGAAGGCGCGCGACGTGCGCCGCGAAAGCGTCGCACTGACGTTCGCTCGCAGTGCCGGTCGCGATCCTGTCGCGGAGGTCCAGGCGCTCGCGGCGTTCAATTATGCCGCGAAGCAATGCGCACGCGCGCTTTGGCAAAGCGTGCCGCGCCACCTCTATTTCAGAGCCTGTCGCACCGTCCAAAAAGTCTCCGACTTCAGCTACCGCGACGGCATGCGCTCCGGCATCAAGGTCATATCGATCGATCGCGTTTGCCAGCCGCCACAAGCGGCCCATGCGCCTTGACGAAGCCAAGGGCAGTCCATCGGTCGAACCCCAATCAAAGTTGATGGCAGATGCAAGCGCCGCCGCGCTTATGATGGGCTTCATCGTGCCCACTTTCCACGAAGATGCTTTTTCAGCGCTATTTCCACGTGATGCGCGACCGGCCGGCCGGTGCGCCGCGCATGTGCGTCGAGCTTGCTGCGCGTGGCCGATGAAACGCGCGTGTTGAGGCTCGTGTTGAGCTTCGGCGCGTCCTTCGGCTGATACTTCTTCGGTGCGGTTTTCGACGCGGAATTTGTCGGTGATTTCGCCATAGCTGGACTCGGGCTAGATAAATGTTCGCAAAAATAATCACCCGATCGCGCAAACGAGTCAACGCATAACATGTTGGTGTCACATGCACTTTTCGTATTCTGAAATTAATTTCGTATTCTCCTGTCGAAACTCCTTCTCAAGTAACCGAAGTCGCCAAACGCTTCGTAGAATGTTTTCGCATTCGCTAAGCACGTCGATTGCGATCATATTGTCATTGGCGCCGCCATTGAGCGCGCCAACTTCCGCCGCGAGCCCACGAGCGAGTGCATCCGTTGCTTCGGCAGTTGCGATGATGCTGTACATTTTGTGCCCCTTTTAGACTGATTTCGGTTGGACGGGTTCACCCTGCGAATTGACGAAGGCGACAAGATCGGAGTGCCGTACGCGAATGTTGCCGTCGAAACGAAAGGCTTTTAGCTTCCCGTCTCGGATAAGCGTGTAGACCTTGCTTCGGCTCATAGAGAGTTCTTGGGCGGCTCGCTGAATCGTTAGAAGAAGCGGCGGTTCGGTTTGCGGCATTGCACTAAGCTCCAAAGCTCGCGCGCAGCCGCAGGCTTTCGCGGGAATAAAAGCGCGCACCGCGATAGACTGGCACCGGCGCTGCGACCGGTTTAATGAGGTCACGCAATTGCGCGACAAACATATCCGGAGCAAGCCGCGGGCTTTTCGCGAGCGCCCAAGCGGCTCGCAACGCACCGGCGAACGATGCACGGTCCAGCGCGGTCCCGGCAGGCACGACGCGGCGATAAATCTGCCAAGCCGTCTTGAAGATTTTGCCTCGGTCGAATTTCATTTGCCCACCCCGACCGCTTTCGCTATCATGGTCTCGTGATACCACGAACCCACGATGGAAGTCAATACCACGGTCCCATGATACCATGAAAAAAGCACGCCCTGCCGAAACCGGCACGCAAATAAACGTCCGATTGCAGCCGGAAGACCTGCTGCGGATTGACGAATGGCGGCGCGCGCAGCCAGACGTGCCGACGCGACCGGAAGCTATCAGGCGGCTCGCGCTCGGGGCCGTTCAAAAGGCCAAGCCCCGCTAATTGTGGTATGATTACGCCTATGGAAGCCTTTGACTCTACAGCCGATTACGCAAATATTCCGGAGCCGCCGCCGATCGAAGCGCGCGCGGAGCGTCAGCTTGCAATCAATCTGCTGACCACGTGCGCGTCCAGTCTTGATCTTTCGTCTGACGAGGGGCGCCGCGGTATCGTCGTCATCGAAAAGGCCATTGGCGGTCTTTCTCCCGAGGCTGCAATGGCCTTCGGCATGTTCGATCACGGCGAATGGCAATTGCTGGCGTCCGCCGTCCCTGGACTAGATCGAGCCTTCAAAAAAGCCGTGGCGCTAGGTGAAGCAGTTATCGAGGAGCGGATGCTGAGCGCGTCCAAATCGACCGTCGCTGCTGTATCCCGCTGGCGGCTGCAAAAAGCTGCATCGCCCGATTGGCACCTAAAGCAGCAAGTAGGCGATGCTCGCAGCGAGGTTGTGTCCCTCGACACACTGTTTGGCGGCCGATCGTAGGAGTGCGCAATGCAAAGCTTTGAAGATTATCTTGCCGAGCAGCAAATTCATGCGGCGCTGTTCGCTGCCACTATGCGGGTGAGCATCCGCAAGCCGGACGTAGTGCGCAACGAAATTGAGTTCTGGTGCAGAGCTTGCGAAAAAGCCGTAGCCACGGGGACTTTTATGATTGTCCCCGAGGATTTTGGTCAGCAGCCCAACGCGTAACGGCGCGATGCAGACATTTGCCGATTACATTGATGCACAATCGGCGCCGCACTATCGCTGCGACGTACCCGACTTGCTTTGGCCCTTCGCAAAATTCGACGGCTTCGCCGTCTCAGCAAGAATGCGAGCCGAGGTCAGCCGTGAATTCATCCGACGCCACGTTAGACACGCGGCAGTCTGGCAAGTCATTGATGAAGGCGCCGCCGCGATCGCCGATGCACTCAAAACAGCCGTCTGCACGCCGCGTTATATCGAAGGTGCATTAATTCAAGCCGAGCATTTGGCCACCGCCGGCCTTTCGGATGGGCGCGCGAGGCGGTTGGCATGGGCTTGTGCGGCGCCCCTGGTCGCTGCCCGCGATTGTCTCCACATCGCAGCGGCGGCACGGCGCAACCCAGCTTTGGCCGTGGCGCTGGCCGATGCGCGAGGCCGTTTGAGCCTTTTTATCGACCCGGCGCCTGGGGCGACCGCGTGGCCGACCGCCATCGCATCGGCGCTCGTTCCTACCCGCTATGCCGGGCAGCGTGATTTAATCGCCAAGGCCGCCGGCCGAACCGCCTTGCAGACCGATCGGACAGTAGGCGCCGCAGCTGAGCGAGCTGCGAACCGAATAGCAGCGGTCAGCGGCGGGATTCACTTCGGCTAACACGCGTAATCACTACATCGCGACTCGCAAACCATAGAGGCGCGGTCAATGACAGCGACGAAATCGGCGCGCTGGTTGCGCCGGAGCCGATTCCAAGTATTATTCCGTTCGCGGCCCGGCCTCATTTTTTTTTAGGAGCTGCGATGAAAATTGCGCCGATACTCGGCTCTTTATTGGTGGCTTTCATATTCGCTTCTAGCGCCATTGCGCAAGAAGGTGAGCCAACTTTCACGCCGCGTGACGCCGCGGATGCACTTTATAACGGCAACACGGAACAAGAGCGAGTAGATAACGCTCAAGAGCACCGATTGCAGCATATCGAAAAACAGGAAGGTCCTGACGCACGGTTGCGTGCAGAGCAGCAGATACGTCGAGGCTACCCATAACAGTAGGAAAGAAACATTGGGTGGGAAACGATATCGACGGCGCGGATTGCAATTCTCATCTATATGCCTGATCACCGCGATCTTGTTCGCCTCATTGCCGCGCGTAGCTTACGGAAGCGAATTCTCGGTTCAATGTGATTACACTTGGAGCAGGACCGGGTTCTCGGGCGGTTCTGGCTCCTTATTGTACACGTTCGATCCCGACAAAACCATCTTTTTGGAACGCATTAGCTCCAATGAACCTTCTGTATGGGGAGTAAGCGGAGACCGTGTTTATGGCCCCTCTCCTTTCCTAAAATTCACTGAGACACAAATTGTCATAGTGAAGAGTTCGTCTCAGGAAGAGACCATAGATAGAACTTCGGGGGAATATAAGTATGCTTGGCAGGATGATAATATTTTTCATAACAGGCAGGGCGTATGCCATTCGACAGCGTTAGTTCCAATACCCGAGCGCCGATTCTAAATTATATTGTTTGAGCCCCGACCGGCTTGGCCTAACGCAAGAACTGCACGCAATGAGCTGGCAGAAGTCCAAAGATGAGATTTTAGTTGCTCTGAAAAATCAGATTCTGGCTCTAGTGGCCTCCAGCAATTCCTTCGACGCAGGCAATGCGTGGGAGGCCGCGCGAATCGCCGCCATCGTTCATATTTTGGTTCATGATAGCGGGCGCACAAAATCGCTTTTGACACAGCTTGGCGTGCGAGGCTCCGCGCGGTTTGTTTCATCCGGTTCTTTGCACCGCCCCGGAAATTTGCTCCGTCATGAACAGTTAATTGCTTTCAGGCTGGACGCGAGCGGCGGGAAATACATCCCCCTGCTTAGCTCAGGACCCCATCAATCCAGAGATGTTCAATTTCATACTTGGTGGGAGAAAGAGCATATATTCGCGTACCCGAAGGGGAATTATTTAACTCGAAAAAGATTAGTCTTTTCCATGCGAAATCAGGACGGAGGCGCGCATTCTGATACGGCTTTGACCGATGCTGAGTATGCGAGGCTTTCGAGAACCGAAAAGGATAATTGGATTATCTCGATCGGCGGCGGGGAAGAGCGAGTTACTGGTGCGCATTTGGCGGCCATGCGCCAGATCGGCTGGGAGATTGAGCAGACTATCGACCGAATGGAAGACCTTCCGAGCTGATCTGTTCGGTTCCTGCCCCACCGAGCGGTCCGCAGTTATTTCGTATTTTTTCCGCCGTTTCGCCGTTTTTCTGCAAAGTCAAATGCAGCTAAGACATATGTGTATACACGCAATGCTAGAGACGCGGCCGGACTGAAACGAGATATTTCAACTTTATCGCGTATACACACACGTCTCGCTCAAAATTGATTCAGCCGCTTTCCGGCGGAACGGCGGAAAAAATACGAAATGGTTTTGTAGTCGGTTTTGGCGATGGGCCTCGGGGCGACGGGACGCGCCGGTGATCTCGGTCATAATGCATACTCGCCGCGGGGTGCCTGGGGGACCGACCGAGGCAGCCGGCCTAGGAGTTGCCCCGCGCCCACGGCGCGTCAACGCGGCGGGAAATCGGTACGACATTCGATCCTGCGCCAAGCGCCGCCAATTCAGCCTCGCGGGCCGCTTTCAGGGCGTCCTCACCGGAAAAGACAAATTGCCGGCCCTCCCCATCCTTCATGTCGCCTATACCGGCCATAACGAGCGCGACGCCGCGGTAGGTGCGCCCATCGTCTTGCGCCCCGCGACCCTTCATGAACGCCCTTCCTTCGTGCCGCAGGGCTTCTGTGAAAGCCCGGCCGAAGGCTCGCTCATTTATGTCTTCGGCCTGACGCTTGAAGCCTGCCAGCGCCGCGTATTGCTGGAAGGCCATCCAGGCGATGCGAGACGGAAGGGCGTCGCGAGGCGCAACGGCTTCGCGCACGTGTTCTTTGACGAAGGAAACAACGGCGTCGGTGCGGCCCGCGATATGCTCGGACGTGTTGCGGCCGCCCAGTTCAATGCAATCCTTCGGGAACCGCCATTTGTTTGTAGCAATTTCAAAAGCGGCTTCGGCGGCTCGCGCGATGATGACGGCAAGCTCGGCAGCCACGAGGTCCGCCAGGAAATCTGGGTCGCCATCCTCAATGTGAGCATTTTCGTGATACGGCAGCGTATCGATGCGGCGTATCAGGCCGCCATCAAAGCCGCCGTCAAACCTGGGCGGCTCATTGCCCGCGCACATGATCGCCATCGTCGGCCGGAAACTGAATTCCTTGCCGCCCTTGATCGCGCCGCGTAGCGCCTCGCAGCTTACGAGTGACTTAAAATCGCCGGGCGGAATTTTCTTTCGCTCAGCCTCTTTCTGGTAGCCGAAAGACCGACCTGGCAAGTCCATACCCGTTGTGAACTTATCCTCAATTTTCGAGAAGTGAATGACGGTGGATGCCTCAGCCGGCAGGCACGCAAGCACAAGATCGATTCGACTCGATTTACCCGAGCCCGCTTGCCCGAGGTGATAGAGCATGCGGTTGGAATTGCCGATTTTCGGCGCAAGCGAAAATATGGCAGATGCCGCGTGGCCCCAATAAATGCGTTCATGCGCGTCACATTCCGGCTCGCCTTCCCATGCGGCTCGCACAAAAGCCCGAGTGCGGCTTGCCCCATAGTTAGAAGCTGCCGCCTCGACTTCTACCCGCGAAACGGCCAGCTTGTGTCGGCAGCGCAGATCGCGCGAGAGCGGTAGCCAATTCACGCCCCGGGCAGTGATCTCAAGGAAAGCATCGGTCAGCGCAATGCCCGGCCGAGCGGCGCTGAAAAAGCCCGAGTCGCCTTGGTGCTGATTCCTCTGGATAAGGCCGCATACATCATTTGCGAAGGATGATGAAATACGGAATGGCTTACCATCAACGTCTAGACCGCTGAGCGCCAGGACGGCTTGATTAAGCGCTTTCTCGTCAACCTTCGCCCAAACACCGTCGCGGAAAATCCACAGATGACCCTCAGCAAACGCAACATCGTTGTCGGCGTCACCATCGGGTCCGACAAGATGACGGATCGACTGAGCCGCGCCGCGGTCCGGCGAACCGTCGAACCCAAGGTCCATGTGCAAACCGTTTCCCAGCCGTGGGGCCTCTTCGGCGAGCGGCGCGAGCCCGGCATAGTGAGTGAGCGGCCGGCCTTCCGCGCCTTTGATTTTGGAAGCGATTGCGCGTCGCTTTTCGATTACCGCCATGTTGGCAACGGCGATCGCACGCTCCGGTGTCTGTCCGGCCGCCACAAGTCCGACCACAAAGGCGGCTTGATCGCGGTCTGCGGCCGAGCAATGCAGCCCCTCCCTATCGAGCCTCGCAGCCAAGAGCAAAGAATCGAATTCATCGCTTGCGGCAACTGCGCCCGTTTCAATAAGCGCGTGCCAAATGCGAACGTTAGATTCACGCTCGCGCTGCGATTTGTCGGAATTTTTGCGAAGATCACATAGCGGCCCGGCTTTGCGCGCAAACCATGCCGACAGCTCTTTGGCGAGCTTCCTTGCTTGTGTGTCACGCTTGGATTCATCGCTTGCGATGTATTCGCCAAACGGTTGCAGTGCAGGAAGTTCGGAAATGCCACTTCCAAGCTGCTCGGAATGCCGCGACCAATCAACTTCACGCGCTGCGATTGCCTTTTGCCGCTCGCCTTCGGACGCATAGACGCCACGCAAAAACTCGCGGACGGCGTTGCCATCGTCCGGCATGGCCGCTTGCACGGCCGCTACGCATTCATCCTCGGACATATGACCGGCGCGGATGACGACGCCAGCTTGCAGCCCGAGCGTAAAAACCTTCGTCCCGCGGCCCGTGCCCGGAATCATCGCCGCGACTTCGGCAACACCCTGGGCGAACAGCGCGACTGCATCGGCAACGGCTTTGTCGGTGAGCTTGCCGGTGAATTCCTGCCCGCTCGGCAGCGTAGTAAGCACCCGCGCGAGCCCGAGGCGCGCGAGCGCGAAATCTATTTCGGAAAGCAGTTCCGAAGGGTCGATTTCTGGCAGCCCAAAAAGCGGCGTTTCCAGCGGTGATGAATGCGGCCACTCGTAAGGCTGGCGCGTCGCGGGGTGGATGCCGTATGCGACGAATTGCTTGCCGGTGCCGAGAAATTGCACCGTGAATTTTTCGCCACCCCGAGCCCATTTATAATCGTGCGAAGCGCAGTCTTTCGACCGCGCGAGGGCGAGAAATTTGGGCCTGTTGCCGAAGCGAATGAAAACCGATTTTGCCGCCACGACCCGGCGCACCGCCAGCGCAATTTCCGGGTCGGTGATATCGCAATCGATCGCCAGCAAGCCACCGTCGCCGCAGCGAATGCCGATGTTGCCGCTATCTGCGAACGGCAGCGAAAACGGGTCTTGCCGATACTGCCATTCGTCACCGATCGGCCGTTTGCCCGCGCTTTGCACGCCGGAATCGATGCCATAAATCGGCAGTGGGAAAAAGCCATACCCGGCCAGTCGGCGCGCGACTTCAACAGCTTGCATCGATCAAGACTCCCGCCGGAATGCAAGGGCGCGGACAGCAGCCGTGACGAGCGACGGCGTCGTTTCAATGGCAATCACGCCATCGGCTTCGAATCTGAAAGTGACTGCGCCGTAGCTAGACTGAGGGGCGCGGATAATCCGATGGAGTGAGCTGGCAAACCAAAAATTGACCGGCCGTCCAAGCGGAAGATCGGTGACGTGGATGTTGCGCGAAATTGTAGGTTGAGTTAGAGCATACATAGGCGCCGCGATCCTTGTTCTATCGGCGTTTAGGGGCTGGCACCCCGGCAAAACGCCTCGGCATTTTTGATGCGCGTCCAGCGATTCTTCGCCGGGCGCGTTTTGCTATCTAGTCATGCGGCTCTTCGCGGGTCAACGGTAAAACACCTCGTAAATCAGTTAGTTAGAGAATACGAAAGTCGAGCGCGAATACATAATTAGCTTCGGCTATCAATCAGCGATGGGCTGGCTCGATTACGCAACTCTGGCTTCTTTGGCTTGGCTGGCGCAGGCGTCATCATCACATAGGCTCGCGCATGATGCGTGTTGCAGAAAGAACGGCCGGATGTAGTCGCGTCCGCGCAAAACAGCGTGCGGCCGTCTTCGTCGCCGTCGATAGGCCAGCGGCATTCGCCGCGTCGAAGTTCGATAAGCGGCTTCATCGGCGCCGCCAATAATTCGGGTTGAGATTGGTCAATCGAAGAATTTCCGATTTCACTTGGTCGCGCGTACAGCCGAGTATCGCGGCCAACTCGTCAAGCGCGCCTTCGGCCTTTCGCGCGCGACCCAGCAGCAAGCCATTGACGCCTTGAATGCTGATTTCCGTGAGCTTGGATTCAGCAGCCTCTGCGCGCCGACGCTGGGCCTCTATGTGGCGCTCTGCCGACGCGAGATCGATTAGGGCCGTCACTGTTATATCCCCACTGGCAACGGGGCATTGCGCACCAGGCGGACATACTCACGGCTATATCGGCCGCGGCTCCACGGCACGCCACCGACATGGCAAAAGGCCAGGCCGTCTTGCGTCCGCGCGCCTAGCTGTTCGATGCACCGGCGCATATGGGCTATGCCGACTTCAATGCCCGTCTCGCAGTCCAGCAAGCCCGCTGGCGGCCCGCGGTAGCCGAGCGCATAGGCGGACGATGGCAAGACCTGCATCACGCCCATAGCGTGCCCGTGGCGCGTCCAGGGGCCAACCGCATGGCAGGCAAAGCCGCTTTCGACCTTGGCGATGCGCAGCGCAGTCGGAACCCATTGTGGCCCTAACCAACGACGCGCAGTATCCGCCACAAATTCAGCAATGGCGCGCCGGCCAGGGCGGAGCCGGAACCTGCGCGAGGTCCAATCGGCAACGCCATCAACCCAAGAGCCGGCCCGCGGTGCGCCGGCAGGCGCGCAAAAGATAAAAAAGCAATTGCTCGGGGCTGCGGCAGACAACACATTGATGGGGCCGCCTGAATTGACGACCAACGCGACAAGCGCCGAAGTCAACGGCAGTTGAGCAAAATGGTGTCGGTGGTGACGATGATGATGGCGGTGCCACCCGCTATGCGCACGTTTTTCGCTCCCAATCCTCGAAGCAGCCCGGAAAGGGCGGTGGTGGCGCGCGCCGTGCCCCCCATGATGCTTGTGATGGTGCGATTATTCGGCAGCATGCGATGACGCCGTGCCGACGAATAGCGAGGCCGCCGCGAGGGCCGCGATGATGAGGCGGCGCATCATTGGCCGGCCTCACTACGGATCGTGTCGCGATTTTGGTTGACACTTTGCCAAGACGGCGGGGGCGGACAATTGAAAAACGGGGTATTGGCCATCTGGCTCGAGATCGCGCGGCCATTGTTTGAAGCCGAGGGTAGGGCGAACAGCAAGGCGGCGGCGAAGGCAGCCATACGCTTAGTTTTCGCATTAGCCAGCGATTCGACGTACCGGGATATTTCGGATTCTTTGATACGCCGGCGGCTGCCGATGCGGACGGCTGCGATTTTCCCGCTGGCCAGTAACCGGTTGATTGTTGCGTAGGAGACGGCCAGAAGATCACACGCTTGGTACAACGTGTAGAGCCGGTCAACGGGTTGATGCGTCATGAGCTACCTCGATAAGTCAGGTAGCTCCCCAGTTACGCCACGAAATTTCGTATGCTCAAATTCTGTTTTTGCGGACGGATGCGACGAACTATGCGAAATACGAATTTCGTATTCGCTAGCTCGCGTTGCGCAGTGCCAGTGGTTTTGGCGCTTCGCTTAATCTCAAACGATCGCATTCGTCGGCCCAAAATTGCATGAGCTTCACTCGTTCAGACCAATAGGCACCGCGGCTGTAGACGCCGCGCACAGCGTCTTCGTCAGCGTGCGCGAGTTGACGTTCAATGGCGTCCGCCGAAAACAACCCGCACTCGTTTAAAAGTGTTGACGCTGAAGCTCGGAAGCCATGCGAGGTCATTTCGTCGGACGTGAAGCCAAGTCGCCGGAGCGCGCCGTTGAGCGTGTTCTCGGACATGGGCCGCTGCTTCGACCGCTCGCTGGGAAACAGCAATATGTCCTGACCGGACAACTCCTTAAGTGTGGTGAGGTGCTTAATCGCTTGCCGACTGAGCGGGACCGTGTGCGGGCGACGCATTTTCATCCGGCCCGGCGGAATGAGCCAGACGGACTTATCAAAATCGAATTCTTTCCAAGTGGCGTGCCGCAATTCCCCGGGGCGGACGAAAGTTAATGCGAGCAATTCGAGTGCGATGCGCGTTGCCGCCGCGCCGGAATAGCTTTCAATGGCGCGAAGGAGCGCCCCGAATTCATCGGGAGACGTGATGGCCGCTTGATGCTTGACGTTTGGGGCTGTCAGCGCGCCGCGCAAGTCGCGCGTCGGGTCAGAGTCGAGACGAGCGGTCGCAACGGCGTATCGGCAGACTGCCCCGATACGCGCGAGGGTCTTATGGGCGGTTTCGTGGTTGCCTTTCGCTTCAATTGGGCGGACCGCTTCTAGAATGCCGGCCGGCGTCAAGTCGGCAATCGCTCGCTTTCCGATCTTCAAACGAACTAGGCTAAACAGCCACTCGGCTTTCTTCAGCGTCGAATCGGCACGTCCTTCGCGGCGCTTCTTTTCCAGCCATTCAAATGAAATTGCATCGAACGTGTTGGCGGCGGCAATCGCACGGGCGCGGCGATCTTGGCGCTGCGTGTCAACCGGAGAGGTGCTCGGGCTAAGGTGTTCGCGCGCCGCGCCCGCTCTGGGGAGCGCGACCCTGAGAGTCACCTCCGGGTAAACGCCGAGTGCGAGAAGCTTTTGCTTGCCGTCTTTGCGATAAGCGAGTCGCCATCGCTTGGCGCCGTTCGGAAAAATCCAAAGCTGCAAACCGCCGCCGTCGCTGAGCTTTTTGATTTTCTGCCCGGCCTTTGCAGCGCGGATGTTGGTATCTGTGAGCGGCATCTGCCGTCAGCCCCTGCATGTACCACCAAAAAATACCAACAACTGAGTGC
>JAATFY010000246.1 GCA_015654915.1 Rhodospirillales bacterium | reverse complement strand
CGAATAGGGCATAAAGATTGTGGCTCGGTTGCGACGGCCGTGGAAACGCGTGCAGGGTGTGGTATTTTGTTTCGGGGTAGGCTTTGATCAGGCGCTCGAAGACAAGGCGCTTGATGAGCTGGAAGCCGGTTCCGGCATAAACACTGTTGACAAAACCGTTTTCGGTTTTCAACTCATCGCCTTTGCAGGGATCGCCGACATAGGCGAGTCCGGCTTCTTCCGCCGTCTCGCCGGTTTTGCCAAAATGCGCGCCCAACTGTTGCCAGTCGATGATCTTGGCGGGGTAAAGCCCGGCGACGAAATCCTTGTCGAATTTTAAAAGGCGCATCACCTGTTCCGGCGCAAAACTGATATCGGCATCGACGAACAGAAGATGCGTCGCCGCGCTGTCGAGAAATCTGGCGGCAATCGCGCTACGCCCGCGCGTGATCAGCGCGTCGTTACCCAGCATAAGCACGGCGACATCGAATCCGGCCTGAGGCGCCGCCGCCGTGAGATTGAGCACCGACATCATATAGTCCTGTGTCACAAGGCCGCCGAAACAGGGCGTACCGACGACAACCAGCGGTTTTGTCATGCCTCACCCGGCTTCCGGACGCCTATAACTCGCAAAAGTTTTTCGTTCAAGGGTCCCCATTCCCACGCATGCATTTTTTCGGCGAGATCCAAAGCTTTTTTCGCCGCATCGGTGCGGTGAGTATAAACATATTCCAGCGCTTCAACCACTTCCTCGACGCCGGTTTCGCCCCAATCCTGCACGGTTTGCATCAAAGGCGTCGGCTTCACCGGTTTCTGTGTCCGGAACGCACCGCAACCGATGAGATCGACAAGGTCTTTCTGGCCGGTGTTGTAGGCAACATAGGTCGGCACGCCGCAGGCCATCGCTTCCATCGCGACAAGGTTGGTGCCGCCTTCGCAGCGGTTGGGGAAGATGGCGACATCGCACTCGCGCAGCACGGCGGGCATCAGAAGATTATGCGTGAAAGGCAGGTCGATAAAACTGTCGGCCGGCAGGCCCTGCTGCAAAAGCCATGACGTCGTTTGCAAGCCGAAATCGGAGGCGGCTTCCGGCACTGTGCTGCAATGCCCTGCCCGTTCAAAAACCTTGGCGTCCGGAATATTCAGGTTTTGCCAGCATGTGACGAGCAGGGCTTCCGGATGCCGTGCGCGGAAAATCTTGAAGGCAGCAAGAACGATATCCTGTCCTTTGCGGAACTCGAATTTTCCGCCGGAAAAAATAACGAAACGGTCGCCGTAAAGACCGGAGCGCGGACCCGGCTGAAACAGCGTGCCGTCAATGCCCTGATAACAGAGATGCACGGGTCCTACATTCAGGCTTTCGAGGAAGTCTGCGTTCCATTTCGAGATGGCGATAAACATGTCGTAATTCTTGGCGATCTTGCGGCCGTGATCGGTGACGAGCAGATGTTCGATCGCGGCGCAGGCGACATTGGGCTTGCCCCAGATCTTGTCCTGTCCGGGAAAGCCGGAAAAATCGGTACTGCAGCCGTGCAAAACGGCATGATCGAAGCCCAGCAGTTCGTCGGGTTTTTCTTGCAGGAAGGCATGCAGTTTGCGGGCCAACGCAAAGGGGGCTTCCAGTTTTGCCTGGATCAGAGGCGGCACCACCGTAACGGCAGGCTGGCGCGTCAAAATGATTTGTTGCCCGCCCTGGCGCAGAAATTGCAGGACAATTTGCAAACCGTAAATGCCATAGCCCGATATTGTCGACAGAACCCATGAAATAGCGAGGGAGGATGGAGGCGAGGACAAAGGAGATCACGCGTGGCCAAGGAGGAAGAATAGTTGAATTTGCTAACACTTGGTTAAGAAGAGATCAACGTAGGCTCAGCGAAGAGTAGCGGTATACAGGCAGGTCTCTGGGATTCAAGGCAGATTCAAAGATACCCCCAGAAAGGTCGCAAAATGTTAATAAAATCGGTCTTTTTCGGAGATTCACAAATTTTTTTCCTTGTCAAGAAAAAAAAGAGAGAGTATGATAGGAGTCGTATAGTAGGTTAGGTGTATCAGGAGTTTATCAGAACTTTTGCGGTTTCGGAATCATTTTGCAGTGCGATAGATAAAATACATTGGAAGTCCCTGAACGAGTAATTGCGGACCGTAAGATCAAGGAAGAAAAAAAAGATGACAAACGTGGCAAGCATCGGCGGAATGGGGACAGGCGGCGTAACAGCGCCCGTCTTGCCTGCGACCGCGGCTGCGGATGCCTCCAACGCCGCCGTGAAGCCTTTGTCGGCACCGGAAAGCCTCGGCATTTCGCCGCGTATTCTGGTCGACCCTTCCGCCGGGGCCATTATTCAGTATCTTAGCAGCAACGGTCAGGTGCAGTTGCAGATACCATCCAGCACAGTTGTTGCGTATTTGCGCGCCGGCCTCACGCCCGACGGTTTGAGCAAGCCGGAAGGATCAGCGGGCGCAGAAACCGTCGCCTAAATCGCCGTTTTTATTTCGGAAACATTGGCTGCCGCAGGGCGGCTTTTTTATTGGCCGGAACGCGGTCCGGACAAGAAATTGACGGCTCGTTAATCAAAATGATACAGATTCAATTCATGAAATTCGCGCGGGAGGTATGAGGGAAACATGCAAAAAAATTTTCTCGCCTTGGCTTTGATCGCAACCCTGTCTTTTTCCGTTGCCGCATCGGCGCAAAATGTTCTTCTGCCAAAAGATAACCCAACCTTTTCTTCTTCAGCCGCGGGTTCGTCTAAGGCTGTTGTGCCTTCGCCGCAGATCGACTCGCAAACACCCGGCGCGGCACCCGCCCCGATATCATTGCCGACTTTGTCCGCCGGTTCGTCGAGCCCTTCTGTCGGAGGACAAACGCCGCTGCTGCAGGCAGCCGTGACTTATCTTCCGCCCGCGCAGCAAAGCAGCATCGCGGCAATGGAAAAACGTAATCTCTATGGTTTGCAGCAAAGCATGAGCCAGGTGCAGCAATTGTCGGCCACTCTTGCCGCGCAGGCGAAAGCCGGCGGACAATCGGCAGAAAGCCGCGCCAGGCTTGCCCAGAACCAGCAAATGCTGAACCAGGCAGCGGCCCAAATGGATGCGCAAATTCAGCAAAGCCGTCAGCGCCTTGCCGTTCTTTCCAGCGGCTCAGTAAAAACGACCGATTTGAGCAAGCTTTATCAGGGAAATTAAGGATTTTCTCCTTTTATATGGATAATATCTTTTGAAATCAAAGACTTAAATAAAGAAAGGTTTTGGAAAGATATGTTGGATAGTATCAGTTCGTTGAAGGTTTTTCGATTATTTGAGCCGGTTTTACCGGTTATAAAGCCGTTTAGTAAATTGAAGGCAGAGGATTTATAATGCGCAGAAACTCTCGTAGTCTCAACGCAACGCTCACCGTTGACGATGACAATAGTGGCGGCGGCGCTCCCGTTCCTTCCGCGACCCCCGGCGGAGATGGTTCCCCGGTTTATACGCCGAACGGTTACGGCAATGATCTCGTAGCGATCAGAGGTAATGGATATATCGGTCAGGCAAGCGTCAGCGCCGACGGGCAACGGGTCACGGCCGACATTATTACCGATGGTAATGCACAGATTCATGTCGAGGGACAAGTGAGTTCCGACACCCGCAGTGTCGTCTTTACGTCAATGAAAATAGTACCCCCTGACGGAATCACGACCCGTATCGTTCCTGAAGGGGCGGGTTCGGAATTCGTGACAGTAGATGTAGATTCAAACGGGCAAGGGCATGATTACCATATGGTTCACAAGACTCTTGATTCCGCAACTGATCCGACCGCGTCGCGGATTGCCATGGCTCTTGACGCTCTCAGAAACGCACACACGGCAACAGCCCCCGGACGCGATCCGGACGCGACGGTGGCCGGTTCCGCGCCGCCGCCGACTTCTCCGGGTCTGGCAAACGACGATGATTCGAGAATTGCCAGAATGTATGGAGATGCATCCGACATATCGGTTTACCATGGCGGACTTCTTGATAAATCCAGCATTCAGGAATCCGCGATTCATGCCATGGATGGTTCGAATACGGCCATCCAAATGGTCAATTACCGTTGCACCGATGAGAACGGCCAGTGGCACACCATTCGCGCCAACGTCACCTATAATTTCGGCAGCGACGGGATCCGTGTAAACGTGACGGGTAGTGATCAGTCAGCAACAGGCGTTTCCAGCACGTTCGACGGACGCGGAACAGTT
>JAATFY010000091.1 GCA_015654915.1 Rhodospirillales bacterium | reverse complement strand
GGGGGGGTTTTGAAACGCGGGCGGGTCCGGTAATGATGTTTCGACGGCCATCCACGATGATCGGATTTATGAAGCCAAACGTTTTCATGGCTTGCGCGAGTTGTTCGATTTGCCGCTTTGAATGAGTGCGAGCGTTTCGATCCATGGGCTTCAGCGCACTGAGTGGCAGCATTTCGATCTGTCGCGGACTGATGCGATCCTCGGCCGCCAGCCGGACAGCACCCACATGTCGCGGTTTCAAAGTCCGTGCTTTAGAAACCTGAATATGGGTTTCATTCGGGCGAAGTTTAGAAAGTGAAGCAGCACGTTTCATTTGTCACCTTTGCCGGTAGCTAGTCTGGGTTTATCCGGGACGACCGCGCTTCTGCGGCTTTGTTAGCTCCAGTTTCTGCGTCAGCTCGTGGGCGAGGACGGTTAGCTCGAACATGCTTGAGCCCCCTCCGACGCCTTTGGTCGTTTCGAAGATCCAACTGGTTGCCTTCTCCAGTCTGGAATGAACGGCGCAGGCATAAGGTGCGTTTTCCTGCTCCGCTGACATTTTATAATGAGAGACGATACTCAAAAAGGCTGGCTTCGTCGTCTCGAAGACAGCAGATCCGGGGACGAATTTTTGCCTCAATACGTTTCGATCAAACAGAGTTGCCGGATCCATTTTCAAAATTCGTCCGTGCTCCTTTTCGAGTTCAGGTCTGACATGTCGCAAAACCGACACCGCGAACCGTTGTGGCCAGTTGTGCCACATCAGCTGAAGGCCCTGCAGCAGTGCGAAAGCTTCGTATGCCGAAAACCAGACCTCGAACCCTGTGCCTGGAGGACTTTTATCGAAGAAAGCATAGTTTCGGGCTTCGCGATCGTCCGAATTTGGAGCGCATCCCAAGAGTCGATCCGTGTCGAGTAACCGCTTGATGCGAGTTCTCAACGCTAAACTCGGTCGATTGGTGCCCCGCTCAATCAAGTCTGAAATCGCCGCTTCGATTTGGTTGCGCTTGTACATTGAAACCTGAATACGACCTTCAATTTGATTTGTCAATCGCTAGCGGGAGAGGCAGGGCGAAGGAAAGTGCTGGTCGCGATATGCGTGTCGTCGAAGTCAACGAGCTTGCAGCTTCAACTCTTCGGCTCGCTGCAAGTCACCTAATCAACTTGATTTCTCATTTGAAAATATAATTTCAAGATAAAATTCAAACGGATGCTGCTGAGGTTTCGCTACAAACACAGGCTATTGCAGCGACGACAGATCTTGGTTCATCGAAATCTTGATTTTGCGGTTTGAAAAACAATCAAACTCGCTTGAAATTGAGACACTCATAAATTCGCACAATGGACGTTTATGGAATTGCGCTTGGCCCGGAGACGACTACTGAAGGCCATCCGCTCTCCCTAAAAGTCTCCCGACGAACTCCTAAAGGTCTGTAGTTCAGATCTACATGCTGTCTACCACCCTCGCTTGATCTCTACGCCGAGATAGTTTGAATCATGCGCGCCGGAATTGCGCAGGGTGTCCCCGACTACGAAATGGACTGCTTCGACGGCAAATGCGGTGGCGCGGTCGATAGTCCAGTCTACCCGAAGCTGGCCATAGCTTCCCGTATAAGCGCCCGGCCTGCCAGCCGTGTTCGCGACCGGTATATCCGGTTGGGTGTAAACGGCGTCGGCGGTGTTCTCCCGCCATTGGGCGGCGGCCGCGAGCGTAACCTTCACCGACTGCGACGGATGCAGTGTCAATGACGGCTTGACGTGGATGAAGTTGACGTACCCGGTATAGCCCGCGAGCGTCAGGTAATAGCCGTTCGGAAACAGCGGATTGAACGTGCCGAAGCGATGGCCGGCGAGGCCGCCGTCGCCGGAAGCGGCGTCGATCTGTATTCCCAGCCGCGGGCTCCAGTTAATCTGGTTGAATGTGTACCCGGCCATTGAGCCGAATGCCCAGGCCTCGATTTGGTCTATCCCGATGTGCCCGGTCTGGTTCATCGCCTCGATGTCCCAGTCGAAATGATTGACCGTGCCGTTCGAACGCAGATCCAGGATATCGCGGTTCTCGTTGCCCGCGGCATTCGGAAAGCGCACGTCAGCCTGGGTGAAGTTGGCATAAAAACCGGTGAGGTTGATCGTGTCCGTAAGCTTTCGCTCCAACCGCACGCCACCAAAAGTCTGCTTGCCGTTGCTGTAGTCGTCGAACACTTGGTTATCCTGCACCTGCACCGGATGGCTGTAGAAAGTGATGAAGCGCCAGGGGCCGTTTTCATAATCGG
>JAATFY010000220.1 GCA_015654915.1 Rhodospirillales bacterium | reverse complement strand
GACATCCACCCTGCGGCGGTTGCCAAGTGCCATGAATATCATTGTGCATGCAGTCGCCGACAACCACGAGGCCGGACCGGTTGAAATCGATGGATAAGAGAGTTCCGCGGCTATGAATGCCGTTATGGAAAAAACGCGCCGTCGGTATAACCTTCTTCATAATAACGTCCTGATATATAGCCTTAATAAATTAACCGCCTGCACTCTAAGGGACGGCCTGCAGCAGGGTCAATTAAGCTTTTACTTTCAGAGAAACCGGGCTTTAACCAGTCCATGCCGCTGGTGTCTTACCCTGCCGTAACGCCTCGGAAAACGGGGTAAAACCAGCCACGACGCGCTCGTAAACCGGCCGCTTGAAATCGACGACGAGGGCGGGCGTTTCAGCCAAGGTCGCCCAGCGCCAGTTGATGAATTCCGGATTTTCCGGCTCGTGCTCGCCGGACAGATCGATATCGCTGTCCTGTCCCAAAAAGCGCAGCGCGAACCAGTCCTGCTCCTGTCCGCGATATTTGCCGCGGAAAACACCGCCGCGATATTGCAGCCAATCGGGAAATTCGTAGTAAAGTTTTTCCGGCAATTGCGCGATGATCTCGGCGTTATCGGTGCCGATCTCCTCTTTCAATTCGCGCAGCGCCGTGACATGCAGCGCCTCATCCTTATGCACGCCACCCTGCGGCATCTGCCAGGCGCCGGGCTTGTCGCGGCGCTCGGCGATCAGCACCAGCCCCTGCGCGTTCAAGAGGCACAGGCCGACGCCGCGGCGATAGGGAAGCTGTTTCGGATCGATCATCGGACTCCGGATCTCTTATTGAACCATCGCCGAAATCGGCGCGAGGGCGATGCCCTGATGCGGCAATTCCTTGAGCCAGACCTGCAAACGGTCGATCACGACCGGCATGGATGAAGCGACACCGACGGCGTGGCCGGTCAGATGCGCGGTTTTCTCGAGCTGGCTAAGCGCCGCATCGATGGCTTCGGGCGACGGATTCTGGTCGATCCGCATGGTCGCCGCCGCCGCCGCCACATGCATGTTGTGGGCCATGTCCATGATGGCGCTGTGCGGCGCCACGCGCGCGTCGAAAATCATAAGCTCGCGTTTATGCAGGACATCGAGCACGGAGGTCAGCTTGTCGGGGTCGGTCGTGAAGCGCGAACCGCTGAGCGTCGTGATGCCGACATAGCCGGTGCTTTGCCGCAGCGCCCAGTAAAGCCGTCCCAGATTGTCGCTGTTGGGAAGGCTGGTCAGCAGGGTGTTGGGACCGGGATCGCTGCGCGGATAATCGAATGGTTCCATCGGCACCATCAGCAGCGTTTCATGCCCGTCCTGCCGCGCGCGGCCGCACCACGCGCCGACCACAGGGCTTTGCACATCGAACGCCAGCGTGACGTTCGCGGGCAGGCGGTTGATGGCGGCGTCCGTCGCGGCGCGCGACAGGCCGAGATCGACGATGACGATGGCGACACGCGGACGCTTGTCCGCCGTGTTGAAGGGCCGCGCATAAATCTGCCATGGCTGCCGTCCATCCTCGGCGATGCGCGGCAGGCTGCCTTCTGCCGTATCTTCGGAAAGACCGGCGGCGGGCGCCGCGGTCATTTTAATCGTGCGATCGTCCTGTGCATTGAGAATAATATCGCCGGCGGCGCTGGAACCGGCATCGGCATTGCCCGCGGCATCGGGGGCCGTATTGGTGCGCGAAGCGTCCGTGTCCGCTCCCTGTATGCTGGCAGTAATTTTATTTTCCGGCGCGGGCGCATTCGTCGGGGATGACGGCGCCAGGACAAACGCCAACGCGACCAGCGCCGCAAACAGAACCGCCGCCGCGCCGATCTTCCATTTGCGCGGATAGCGGGCGAGAAAAGTCTCGCGCCGCGGCGGCAAGAAAGCTTTGCCGCCGTCTTTCGGGTCGGCCGGAGGCGCAGCCACCTTATTTCGCTCCGGATTTCGTTTCGGTCTTGGCTTCGAACAGATGGATACCGCGGATCAAATCGAGCGCGCGGGCAAGCTGGTAATCGAACGGCGGTTCGTCTTTCTTGCCGGTCTTGTCGCCCGCTTTGTCCTTGTTGATGTTGCTGTCGGAAGACTGATCGAGGCCATCGGCATCGTCTTCGGTCGGAGGGGTTGGCGTGGCGGTGGGCGGTGTACCGGCCTTGTCCTTGTCCGGATTTTGCAAAGCGCCGCGCAGATCGGCTTCGTGAAGACCGGGGCCCATTGCCACTTTTTCAAGCTTCGCCGGCTGCACAATAATGTCAGGCTCGATGCCGAGCGCCTGGATCGAACGGCCCGACGGCGTGAAATAGCGCGAGGTCGTAAGACGCATCGCCCCGCCGCCCGCCACCGGAATAATGGTTTGCACCGAACCTTTGCCGAAGGTCTTGGTGCCGACCAAAATCGCGCGTTTGTGATCCTGCAAGGCGCCCGCCACGATTTCGGAAGCCGAGGCCGAACCGCCATTGATCAGCACGGCGATTGGCTTGCCGTGCGCACGGTCGCCGCCCTTGGCGACAAAGCTCTGGTCTTCTTCCTTATGGCGGCCGCGGGTCGATACCACTTCCTTGCCCGCATCGAGGAAACTGCCGGAGACCGAGATCGCCTGCTCCAGCAAACCGCCGGGGTTGTTACGCAAATCGATGACGTAGCCTTCGAGTTTCGCGCCAATTTTCTCTTCGGCTTCGGCAAGCGCCTTGTCGAGGCCGCTCTGCGTCTGCTCGTTAAAGGCGGTAACGCGGATATAGGCGATATTGCCCTTGGGCTCCCACCGCACCGACTGGATATGAATGACGGCGCGGGTCAGCGTCACATCGAACGGCTGGCCGTTCAGGCTGCCGCGGCGGATGGTCAGCGTGATCTTGGTGCCGGGCGTGCCGCGCATCTTGTCGACGGCTTCCGCCAGCGTGAATTCCGTGACGGGCTTGCCGTCGATATGGGTGATCAGGTCGCCCGACTGGATACCGGCCTTGGCGGCAGGCGTGTCGTCGATCGGCGATATGACTTTGACAATTCCGTTGTCCATCGTCACTTCGATGCCGAGGCCGCCGAATTCACCCTTGGTCTGCGTCTGCATATCCTGGAAGTTTTTCTTGTTGAGATAACCCGAATGCGGATCGAGCGAACTCAGCATCCCGTTGAGGGAAGCTTCGATCAGTTTTTCGTCGGTGACCGGATCGACATAGTCGGCGCGCACGCGTTCCAGCACATCCGAGAAAAGGGTGAGTTGTTTGAAGGTATCCGAAGAATCGCGGTCGGCTGCCGGTTCGGCCGTCGCGGCGGGCGCGTCCTTAGGCGCGGTTTTCGCCCAGATCGGCGCCGTGGCCAGCAAGGCGACGACGGAAAAAACGGCAAGAAGGCGAAGGAGAGATTTCGGCATCGGGCGATCCTATCAGAAGGCGAAAAGAAAATCTCGGTACGGAAGAGATTCAGAAGGGTACAAGCGCGAGATTATCAATCTCACCGGCTTTTTGATAGCGCGATTCCCTCGGTCGGGTCGATGGGTTCGTTATTGTGCCGCCATTCGAAGTAAAGTTCGGGTTTTGCGGCGCTTTTGACCGGCAGAACGCCGAGCGGCTCCCCGGCCCCCACCTCCTGCCCCATATCGGCGTCGATCCGTCCGAATCCGGCCAAAAAGCTGTGATAGCCGCCGGCATGCTGCAGGATCAGAATTTGCCCGTAGCCGCGAAAAGGCCCCGCGAAAACCACGCGTCCGGCCTGCGGCGCCACGACCGGGCTGCCCGGCAGAGCCGTATAAGTGAGGCCCTGACTTACCACCCCGTCGGCGTCGCGGGTGCCGAAACCATGCAGGAGGGTGCCCGCCACTGGCGGCTTCAGAGCAGAGCGCAAAACATGCTCCTGCGCGCGCGGCGCATGCTTGGGCGTGACCCTGTCCAGCAGCTGCCGCAAATCCTTGGCTTCACTCGAAAGCGATACCAACTGGCGGGCGATGGCTTCTTTCTGCGCCTCGGTCCGCTGCAGCAATCCCTGCCGCGTCCGGATCAGCTGGTCGAGATCGTGCTGCTGCCCCTGCAGATTTTCCTGGGTGACGATGGCGAGATGCTTTTGCTCCGCCAGTTGCGTCTGCAACTCGCCGAGCGAGGTCAGGTCGCGGGCGATGGTTTCCGTTTCCGCCGACAGGCGTGGCACCAGCGCGCGCAAAAGAATGGCGCGGTGAATATGATCACTGGTCAGATTGGATTGCAGGAATTCGGATTCCGGCGGCTGGCGGCTCAACTCAATCAGCGCATCGGTCAGGATATTCAGTTTATGCCGCTCGTCTTTCAGCGCCTTGTTTTTGGCGTCGATATCCTGCGTCAACTCGTCAAGCTTGTCCTCAAGCCCCTCCTGCTCCGCTTCCTTGGCCTGAAAGGCCGCCGTCGCCGCGATTAGCCTCTGCCGCAAATCCCTGAGTCCTTCGCTGGTCTCGCGCGCTTTCTCATCCAGCGCGGCAGCCTGCTGTTTCTGCTGGTCAAGTTCGGACTCGACCTTATTGAGATTGTCTTTCGTGCTGGCCCACGCATGATGCGGCGGCACACTCGCGCACATGATAAAAAAGACGGGAAGAAAACGCCGGAGAATCATGCCCGCATTATGCGGTCACGCTACGGCGGTGAACAGGAAAAGTTTAGCGGCGGTTTATAATCCAGGTGCTTTCAACCCGGGAGTCACGCCCGGCCTCAGCCCCGCATGATGGTCGCGCCGAACCGCGTGACGCAACGGCCCGAAAATCGGCGCTACGCCTGCATGATGCCTTGCCCTCTGGTCGGGTCGTTTGTCATCCGTGCTGGTTGAAGCGACGATGGCCCTCTGTTCCAGCAATCGCTTCACTGTATTGACGACACCCCGTGGGGTTCCATGACCGTTTGCGTACATTTCACTAATGGTTTTGCTTGGAAATGTTATGGAGAGAAAAGTTTCTTCCATGCTCAAGGCTACCAACGTAGCTTCAAATTCATCGAGTTTAAATCTGTTGAAGGACGTTTGGAAAAAATTTTCCCTGTCGTTCACAAGCGATAACTTGTTGGCCACTTCATCCGGTTGGTTTTTAAATTTGTGCCTGACTTCTTCCTCGAAAGCGGTTCGCACTGCTTCTTCAATAAGTATGTCGGGCACAATTTGCAGGTTTGTCATAATTCTTTCTCCTTTATAAATCCATTAAATACTTGACGTTTTCTAGCAAGAAATTCCCCTGAAAACAATAAGGACACGTGCGGGAGCGTAGCGCCACGTCCGGCCAACGGCAATATGGTTAATTACTTCGCTATTAGGCTGACGCCATCCATCACATCCGGTTTCGGCATGCCCATCAGTTCCAGCAAAGTCGGTGCGACATCGGCCAGTTTGCCGTCATGCAGCGCTTTCACCGCCGCAGGCCCGTTGACCAGCATCACCGGCACTCTCTCGAGCGTGTGCGCCGTATGCGGACCTTTGGTTTCCGGATCATACATGTGCTCGCAATTGCCGTGATCGGCCGTCAGCAAAACAAAGCCGCCCTGTTTCTCAATCGCCGCGAACAAACGGCCCAAGCATTCATCGATGGCTTCCACCGCCTTGATCGCGGCATCCAGCGACCCCGTATGACCCACCATGTCGGGATTGGCGTAATTCAGAACGATGAAATCGAATTTGCCGCTGTTCACGGCTTCGACCACTTTATCCGTCAGGCCGCGCGCGGACATCTCCGGCTGCAAATCGTACGTCGCCACTTTCGGCGAGGGCACGACGATGCGCTCCTCTCCTGCGTAAGGTTCTTCGCGCCCGCCGTTAAAGAAGAATGTCACGTGCGAATATTTTTCCGTCTCGGCGATACGCAGCTGCTTCAAACCTGCCTTCGAGATAATTTCGCCCATGCCACTCTCGATTACCTTGGGCGGGAATAACGCCGTCATCACTTTATTGAGTTGATCCGAATATTCGACCATTCCGGCCGCCGCCGCAAAACGCACGGTCTTCGTGCGGACGAAACCGGTAAAAGCGGGATCAAGCAGCGCCGTAAGAATTTCGCGCGCGCGGTCGGCGCGGAAATTGGCGAACAGGATGCCGTCGCCGTCTTTCATGCCCTGGTAATGGTCCAGCGCGACCGGCAGCACGAATTCGTCCGTCACATTCGCGGCATAACTTGCCTTGATGGCAGCGACGGCATCGGTCGCGGCAACGCCCGTACCTTGCATCAATAAATTATAGGCTTTCTCGATACGTTCCCAGCGTTTGTCGCGATCCATCGCGTAATAACGGCCGCAGAGCGTTACAAGTTTCGCTTTACCCACCGTTCTTACATCGATCATGCGAAGGTCGGCGGCAAATTTCGCGATCTGTTCGGCAGCGCTTTGCGGCGGCACGTCGCGGCCATCGAGGAAAGCGTGTACGGCGACCGGCACCCCCGCCTTTGTAACTTCACGTGCCAGCGCTACGATGTGATCCTGATGCGCATGCACGCCGCCGGGTGACGCAAGCCCCATCAGATGACAGGTGCCACCGCTTTGTTTCAATTTTGCAATCAACCCTTGCAATGCCACATTCGCCGCAAGTTCATTATTGGCAATGGCGCGGTCGATCAGCGGCAAATCCTGAAATATGACGCGGCCGGCACCCAGATTCATATGGCCGACTTCGGAATTGCCGATCTGGCCCTT
>JAATFY010000067.1 GCA_015654915.1 Rhodospirillales bacterium | reverse complement strand
TCGAATTCTTCGGCGATCCTTACGGTTCCGGCGGCTATCAGATTAAGGGTGGCATCGGCGACGTTATTAATAAGATGGTGGGCACCCTTACGACCCAGAAAGTCAATATACATACAGGGAGCAGAGTCCAATCCGTCGAGCATGTCGGAAATAATGTCGTCAGGTTAGATGCCGGAGAAAAACAGCATTTTGCCGGATGGAATATCGTAACGGCCCCTATCGGCGTTCTCAAACGCGGCGACATTCAATTTGATCGGGATGTAAAGGCTAAAATCGACAGTCGCATCGAGGATTTGGCCGTGGCGCGATTGACGAAGGTTTTTGTTCCCATAAAAGAATCTTTTTTTAAAGAACGGGGTTTCGAAGCGAATACGCGCTATAATATCATAAGCGGTGACACCATGGTGGTCGTTCTTGTTCTTACCGCTGGCAAGCCGGGTATAACTATAATGGCTGGAGGAAAACTTGCCGCCCAGCTTGAGGATATGACGGATTCACAAATAAAGAGATTTGTCGAAGACAGTTTTCGCCATGTGAATTCGCTTAAGGGCTGGGAAAACTTCGTGGACGGTGATATCTACGTAACACATTGGAACTCAGATCCGCTTTCAAGCGGCGCATTTACCGCAAACCGGCCAGGCGGTCAGAGAGTGTATTCGCCGCGGCAGTGGCGCGTAATATTTGCCGGGGAAGCTTTCGTCGCCGATAACAGAAGAAGCCCAAGCACGCTCGCCGGAGCCCACATATCCGGACTCTATGCCGGACGGAGGGTGCTGGCGGGCCTCGAGAAAGAAACGGGATACAAACCCCCTAGCCGGACACGGAAACTGGTTGTCGCGCCCCGGCTGTCACTGCAAAAGCATATTATTCATTAGAGCGGGCTTTTTCTATATCTTCCGATAAACGCAAAACCGCAACGTCACATCCTTCTCGGTTGATGTGGTTTCCTCGCTCAACCGCCATTTGGTTTTGTCGAGGAACGGAAAGAAAGCATAACCTTCGATTTCCTGTTCGATATGCGTGAGGTAAATGGTATCCGCGATGTCGATGGTCTGGTTGAAAATCTCGGCGCCGCCGATGACGAACAGCGTTTCGTCTTTCTTGACCAGTGCCGCGACTTCCGCAGCGTCGTGAATAATCGTCGCGCGTTCGTCGTGAAAATTTTTGTCGCGGGTAAGGACGATGTTCTGGCGGCCGGGCAGGGGCTTGCCGAGGCGCTTCAGGATGGATTGATAGGTTTTGCGGCCCATCAGCACGGCGTGGCCCGACGTCTTTTCCTTGAAATATTTTAGGTCGCTTGAAAAATGCCACGGCAGGTCGCCGTCCTTGCCGATCACGAGGTTTTTTCCGGCGGCGGCTGCGATCAGGGCAATCGTCATGGCCGCACTCTCAAATCGCTATCGGGGCGCTGATGGAAGGATGCGGATCGTAGTCCGTCAGCGTAAAATCCTCATAGACAAAATCGAACAGCGACGTCCGCGCGGCATTCAGCTTCATAACAGGACGAGGCCGGATATCGCGCGCCAGTTGCGTTTTTACCTGTTCCACATGGTTCGAATAAATATGCGCGTCGCCGAGCGTGTGGATGAATTCCGCCGGTTGCAGATCACAAATCTGCCCGATCATCATGAGGAGCAGGGAATAGCTGGCGATGTTGAACGGCACGCCGAGGAACAAATCGGCGCTGCGCTGATAAAGCTGGCAGGAGATCGTGCCGTTGGCGACGAAGAACTGGAACAGTGCGTGGCATGGTGGCGGTGATTTGGTGATCTTGGCCAGCGCCAGCGGATTCCACGCGACAACAAGATGGCGGCGGCTGTCGCAATCGCGCTTCAGGCGGTCGATCAATTCCCTGATCTGGTCGACGCCGTTGCCTTTGCCAAGAGTCTCGCCGCCGAAATCGCGCCACTGCTGGCCATAGATCGGGCCGAGATGCCCTTCCTCATCGGCCCATTCGTCCCAGATCGTCACCTTGTTTTCCTTCAGGTAACGGACATTCGTATCGCCCTGCAGGAACCACAGCAGTTCGTGAATGATGGAACGCAGATGGACTTTCTTT
>JAATFY010000060.1 GCA_015654915.1 Rhodospirillales bacterium | reverse complement strand
GGGTCGACTTTTTTCGGGACGCGCACACTCTTGGCCAGTTCCGGCATCAGGTCGGCTTTGTTGTGCAACCGGCCGGCGGTATCGATCAGCAACAAGTCGGCTGTATCGGCCCGCGCCTTTTCCAGCGCCTGAAACATCAGGGCCGCGGCGTCGCTGCCCGGTGCTCCGGCGATAACTTTCGAGTCTGTGCGCTCGCCCCAGATTTTAAGCTGGCTGATGGCCGCAGCGCGGAACGTGTCGCCCGCCGCCAGCATCACCTTCAGCCCCTGCGCATGATAATGCTGCGCCAGTTTGCCGATGGTCGTGGTCTTGCCGGTGCCGTTGACACCGACGACGAGAACCACAAAGGGCTTTTTGGTTTTGTCGATAGACAGCGGCACGGCGCATGGCTGCAAAATTTCGGTTATCTGGGCGGCCAAGGCTGTTTTCACTTCGCTGTCGGTAACGTCCTTACCAAAACGGTTCTTCGAGAAATTCTCCACCAACCGCGCCGCCGTCGCAGGGCCAAGATCGGCGGAGACGAGAAGCTCTTCGAGCTTGCCAAGCGTTTCGTCGTCGAGCTTGCTTTTGGTAAAAACATCCGTGATGCCGTCCGACAATTTGGCCGACGAGCGTTGGAGGCCGGAACGAAGGCGCGAAAGCCAATTTTCACTCATATTGCCCTCACCCCCCATCGCTGACGCGATGGGGCCGTCCCTCTCCCGCAATGCGGGAGAGGGGGCCGAGCGCATGCGAGGCGGGTGAGGGTCTGTTCATCAAAATAGTAATCACGGCACAATTCGGCGTGGCACGCGCGGGGAAATGCCGACATAAACGCCGTAGGTGTTGGTTTCCCACCGGCGCGACAACTCGCCCACCGAAATTTCCTTGCCGCCCTGCTTACCGAGCAACACGGCCTCGGCCCCTGTAATATCCGGCAATCCGTCGAGATCGACCATGCACTGGTCCATATTGATGCGGCCGAGGATTTTGCGCTCCTGCCCTTCGATCAGAACCGAATTCGCGTTCTTGGGAATGCGGTGATAACCGTCGGCATAGCCGACCGGCAGAATGCCGATGCGGGCGTCTTTCGGCATCACATATTCGCAGCCGTAACTGACGCTGGAATTGGCAGGCAGAATCTTGCTGGACGTCACGCGGGCATGCCATGTCAGCGCCGTCTTGACCCCTTCCGGAATATCCGGCCCGACGACAGCCGACGGCGGCACGCCATAGGCAACGATGCCGACGCGCACCATGTCGTACCGCGCGCGGGGATGATAAAGCGCGCCCGATGAATTCGCTGCATGGATAATCTCGGGGCGTATGCCGATGGCAGCCAGAGACGCAATCGCCTGATCGAATTTGGCGATCTGGCCGTTGGTATGTTCGTTGTCGGGAATGCTGGCAATGGCGAAGTGCGTGGCGAGCCCCGCAATCGTCACGTTCGGCATCGACTTCAGCGCCTCGCCGATTTGCGCGACCTCTTCCGGAAAGCATCCGAGCCGCCCCATGCCGGTATCGACCTTGATATGGGCACGGACAGGCGTCGAGGTTTTCGGCATTTGCCGCAAAGCGGCGATATGGTCGGGCCGCCAGACAAAAAAATCGAGACCGGCCTGAGCCGCCAGAACCATCTCATTTGGCATCATGCCGTTCAGAACCAGAACGGGCGCCGCGATGCCAAGCTGCCGCAAAAGAAATCCTTCGGCATAATTGGCGACGCCGAGATAACGCGCGCCGCCGGCCAGAAAAGCGCGCGCTGCGTTTTCGTAACCATGGCCGTAACCGTTGGCCTTGATCGCGACAAGAACGGGGCGGCCGATATGCGCCTGCAACCGGCGGACATTGTCAGCCAGTTGCGCGGTATCGATATTGACCCAGCAATCGCGGGGAAGCGTGTCGAAGATGTTAAAAGGAACGGTCATACCGTTTTTATAGAACGGCTGCGGCCCAAATGCCAATTCCTGCTTTAGGACTTTAAATCAGCGGCGGGCAACCAGAGGTTCCTGACCATTCTGGTCGTCCGTATCTTCATTGGCGAAGAACGGGTTTGGCGGAGGCGGAACCGGACGTTGCACTTGCGCTTCGGCCTGCGGCTGGGGCTGCCCCTGCGTCGGCGCAGAAGTGTTGCCTGAGGCTTCCGGATTGCCCGGCGGGTTGGGAGGAACCAGAGCGCCACCGGCGCCGTAGTAATTCGCGGGCATTTCGGGTTGCTGGCCACCGAAGGTGACAGGAGCGCCAGGAGCACCTACGGGGGTGCCTGGGCGCTGCTGCGGTTGCTCGGCGGCGGTCGCTTCGTTGATCGCCTCAATGATGCGGAAATAATGTTCGGCATGCTGCAGATAATTTTCGGCCGCCACGCGGTCGCCAGCCGACTGCGCATCGCGCGCCAGCGCCTGATATTTTTCATGAACCTGCCACGCATTGCCGCGGACGCGCACATCGATGCAATTGCTGTCGAAGGTCTGATGCCGGAGAGACGCCGCCGAACGCGGGCGATTGCCCAGATTGGGATTACCGCCGCCATTACCGTTGCTACGGTCGTGACCGCCCATGTGACCGCCGCCGCCATGTCCACCACCATTGTGACCGCCACCACCGTGATGACGACCGCGAGGCCGCCGACCGTTCGGACCACCTTGTCTCATGGATTGCTCCCACTCTCTGTTTCCGCTCACGTTTTATCCCAACTGCATCGTCTTGCCTTAATTGTTCTTTTTGTTCGCAAAGATCGATGAAAAGTTATACTTGCCCGACCGAAGTTCCTGCTTCGTCTGAATATCCATGCTCATACGCATGTATCTGCAAGTGAAGTGATCCTAATCGCCCTAATTTTGCCAAACAATAGTTTTTTTGGCCTGTATTTCAGCCATTTTTCAGGTGCGGCGATTGGGCCACACCCCTCATGTACCTCCGAAAAGGATAATAAGCTGACTATCTTTTGCAGATTTCCCTTCAAAGGGTTTGCATAACGGCGGCGCCTGAATAGTAATTGTTCCCGTCTTTGATTCTCGGAAACGCCCTATGCCCGACCTTTCGCACGAAAAACGCCACGGCTGGCACGACGGCAAAATCGTCTGCGGCGTCGATGAAGTCGGACGCGGACCGCTGGCGGGCCCTGTCATGGCAGCAGCGATAATACTGCCCCGCGACTTGCCAAAAGATATCACGCGTGAAATCCGCGACAGCAAAAAAATGTCCGCAAAGCAACGCGAATTTTTGTTTCCCCTTCTCACGCAATTATGCCGTCACTGCATCGCCGAAGCGACGGTCGAGGAAATTTCGGAATTAAATATCCTGCATGCAAGCATGCTGGCTATGCGCCGCGCGGTTGAAGGATTGAAGGTCAAAATCGACATGGCTCTGGTCGATGGCAACCGGCTGCCGCAGCTTGCCTGCAAAGCAACCGCCATCGTGAGCGGCGACGACAAATCCCTGTCGATTGCCGCCGCATCGATCATCGCCAAAGTCACGCGCGACCGGCTAATGAAAAAACTGGCCGAGCAGCATCCGGGTTATGGCTGGGAACTCAATGCGGGTTACGGCACGGCCGAACATCTTGCGGCTCTCAAGCGTTTGGGCGCTACGGCTTGGCATCGTGACTCTTTTGCACCGGTTTCTCAGCTCGAATTGCTAACAAGCTGATTCCCCTGACTCTTCCATGAAAAATTTACTTGTCATTAAGGGGCTTGTGGATAACTGTCCTCCCCATGCCAAAACCGGCCAAAACAACATCGACCCTTTCGCTCCCGCTCGATCGGATACTGATCGGCGACAGCATCCGCGTTTTGTCCGAACTGCCCGCGCATTCGATCGACGCCATCTTCGCCGATCCGCCTTATAACCTTCAATTGAACGGCGATTTGCACCGGCCCGACAATTCGCTGGTGGATGCCGTCGACGACGATTGGGATAAATTCGCCGACTTCGCCGCCTATGACAAATTCACCTACGAATGGCTGAAGCAGGTCAAGCGCGTGCTGAAGTCCGACGGCTGCCTGTGGGTAATCGGCAGCTATCACAACATCTTCCGCGTCGGATCGATTTTGCAAAATCTGGGCTTCTGGATTTTGAACGACATCATCTGGTGCAAGACCAACCCGATGCCGAATTTCCGCGGCAAGCGTTTCACCAACGCGCATGAAACCCTGATCTGGGCCTCGCCATCGAAAGACGCCAAGCCGTGCTTCAATTATGAGGCGATGAAAAATCTCAACGACGAAAAGCAGATGCGCAGCGACTGGATCCTGCCGATCTGCAGCGGCAAGGAAAGGCTGCGCGGCGGCGACGGTAACAAGGTGCATCCCACGCAGAAACCGGAATCGCTGCTCTATCGCGTCATCACATCCTCGACCAAGCCCGGCGATGTTATCCTCGATCCGTTCTTCGGCTCGGGCACAACGGGCGCGGTTGCGAAACGCCTTGGCCGCCATTTTATCGGCATCGAACGCGACAAGACCTATGCTAAACACGCCGAGCGCCGCATTGCGGGCATCGAGACCGCACCGTCTTCCGAATTCCTGATTACGCAATCGAAGCGCGACGAACCGCGCATTCCCTTCGGCTTCGTTCTGGAACGCGGCTTGCTGCGCCCCGGCGATTTTCTCTATGACGAACGCAAGCGCCACAGCGCGCGCGTCAAGGCCGATGCCACGCTGGCGGCCGAAAGCCGCAGCGGTGACGAAGTGCGGGGTTCCATCCATAAGGTGGGCGCTCTGGTTCAGGGCTTGCCGGCCTGTAACGGCTGGACGTTCTGGTGTTTCGACGCCGGCGGCAAGCTTGCCTCCATCGATCTGCTGCGCCAGCGCATCCGCGCCGAGCATGCGAGGCGCGAAAATTAAGGCTGGTAGTGGTAGATCAGCTTCGTCATCGCCTCGTCTTCGTAAAAATCGATTGAATCCAGATGCACGTCCAGCCGAACCATGGTGGGGTCGAGGCTGTTCGACTGAGAGTATCTCCGCTCCTCACCGCTCAGTTGTCCCTGCCGCAAAGGCTCGACATAAATAACGCGCAAATTGAACCACGCCGAGACGACGCGGTTTTCGTTTTTATCGTCTTTCATCTGCTGCAAAAGCGCCTCGGCATCTTTCTGCGCCAGAGGCAGCCCTTCAAAGTAGAGCGGCGAGTCCAACACGCCGCGGAAATGCGAGGGAATATATTTGACATAGGCATTGTCACACGCCGGTCCCTCGACGCGATAAAGTACGAACGTATTAACGTTATGGATCGTGGTTTCGGGCGTGAACCGGTAAATCTTGTCATGAAAATCGTAATGATCCAGCTGTATGCGGGTTTCGTAACGGTAACTGACGGGAAAGGTGGCAATATGCATCCGTATCGAATCGCGGATCGCCCCACGCACCTTGTTCCATTTGAAATCGTCGCGATAAAAAGTTTTATAGAGATCGCACTCGGCGATCATGGCGTATTCATCGACAAGCTTGTCGTCGCTCAAGCTCAGGGCATCGAAACGGACCAGCGTCCGGACCAGATCGGCCCAGGTCGGCACGATGTAATCTTCGGCATGCGCTGGTGCCGCCAGAAACAGGGTGAGAAAGATCAGGCCGATACGTTTAATCACGATCCGTAATCCAGAATCATTGAGGCGGGGCTATTATAGAGCCTCAATAGCGTATCGTATAATTTTGCGCATAACGCTTGGTAAAGCTTCGCCATCCAGATCATCAAGCGATACCCATTTGCCCGCAGTGGCGCGGGTGGCCGCGCCCACCGCGACGCCAAGCTCAAGCTCGAAATGCGAAAAAACATGCTTCACTTTGCCGGATAACAGTTTCCATTTGAGTTTGGCAGGAGCTTCTTTCTGCGCCTGCCGCAGGGTTGGCATTTCGCCCTCGCGCCACGCGCTGCTCGGCACTTCCATCATGCCACCGAGCAAACCGCCTTTGGACCGCTGGCGCAGGAGAATTTCGTTCTTTTTGTTGATCAGCACGAAAGCAACGGCGCGGCGCACCGGCTTTGCCTGCGCCTTGATCCGGCGCGGCAGTTTGTCTTCGATGCCCAATGCTCGCGCCTGACAGGCTTTATTCCATGGACACAAGCCGCATTTCGGATTGCGCGGCGTGCAAATGGTGGCGCCGAGATCCATAAGCGCCTGCGCGTAATCGCCATAGCGTGACGAGGGCAAAAGCGTCGCCGCCATTGCGCGCAGTTTGGCTTTGGCTCGCGGCAACGCTGTGCGAATGGCAAATATCCGCGCCATCACGCGCTCGACATTGCCGTCGACGACGTTAGTGCGCAGGTTAAAGGCAATCGCGCCGTCCGCCGCCGCCGTATAAGGCCCGAAGCCGGGAAGTTCCAGCAATTCGCTTTCGGTTTCCGGAAATTGCCCGCCATGGTCCGCGCAAATTTTTCGCGCGCAGTCGTGCAGCAGGTGGGCGCGACGGTAATAACCGAGGCCCGCCCACATCTGCATCACCTGCTCGAGCGGCGCTTTCGCCAGATGTTGAATGGTCGGCCAGCGTTTAATGAATTTCTGGAAATAGGGAGCGACCACTGCGACGGTCGTCTGCTGCAGCATGATCTCGGACAGCCAGACATGATAAGGGTTGGGTGCCATGCCGTGCAAAGCCCGCCACGGCATGATGCGGCGATGCTGGCCGTACCAGGCCAGAAGCCGCACCGGTTGCGGCTGCGCAGGCGCTTTGACTTTTGCCCGAGGCGGGGACAGACTTCGTTTCATGTTCATGCCGCGCACCATTGCCAATGCCGTTGATCGAATCGCCCGCCAGACGGTCGGGAAAGACTGGTCGCTCTATGCCACCCTGCTCGATCATTGGCAGGAAATCCTCGGTATGGAATATGCGCGCGTTACCACGCCTGTCAAAATCACTTTTCCGCACCAGCCCAACGAAGCGCGGCGCTGCGGCGGCACCCTCTATATCCGACTGCCCAAGGGGCTGGCCATGGAATTTACCTTTAAAACCGATCAGATCCGCCAACGCATCAACAGCTATTTCGGTTATGACGCCATCGCCAAAATCGCTTTCGAGCCGGTTTATGGGCCGCCGCCGGAAGCCGCCGCGCCCGAAACCAAAGCGGATCCCGAAGCTCTGGCAGGAATAAAGGAAAACGCAAAAGCTATTGATGACGAGGAGTTACGCTCGGCGCTTGAAGGTTTCGGCGAAGCGGTTCTTAAAACCGGTAGTTCAACCCGAAAAGCAGAGCCAGATGGTGAATGATGAACAGGACGAGCACAGCGCCGATAAAGCCGCTGCCGCCCATTTTTAGGGCCATAATGGGACCGCTTTTGAACAGGTAGTAAAAGAAGGTCAGAGCCGACAACGCGCCGACAATGACTCCGATTGTCGGGTATTCGGGGAAAATATAAGTGAAAAGGTGGCGGAGAAAATCGGCCGCCGCATTCAACTCCAACCTGACCCAGTCCATACCGTATCTCCCAAGCTTTTGTTTACCGGAGCAATTCTCCGATCTTAACCATGATATCGGTAACGATGCCGGAGTAAAGGAAGCAACTTGAGTTCGTGCCCCGATTTCACATATACTTCTAACACATTGATTCGTGCGGGAAACGGTCGAAATGACGAAGGTTTTTGGGGTCCTAAGTTTGCTGGCGCTGCTGGTTATTGCAGCCGGGTTCGCCCATGCCGCCGATTCCATCGTACCGGAGCGCATTCTCGGTAAAGCGGATGCCCCCATTACCGTCGAGGAATATGTATCCCTCACCTGCTCCCATTGCGCGGAATTTTACAACAACGCGTTGCCCGATCTGGAAAAACGTTATGTCGAGACCGGCAAGGTGCGTTTCATCCTGCGCGATTTCCCGCTGGATGGCACCGCCCTGAGGGCGGCGGTTCTGGCCCGCTGCATGCCGGAAGATGAATATTATCCCTTCATCAAAATACTCTATAAGAACCAGATGGATTGGGCGCTGAGCAAAGACTCTGAAAAAATCATCACCCAATATGCGAAGCTGGGCGGCCTGAGCGAGGATAAAGCCAAGGCCTGTTTGCAAAACACGAAATTACAGGATGCCATTGTCGCCGAACGCACGAATGCGACCGAGAAACTCGGCATCGAAGCCACGCCGACTTTCGTGATCAACGGCAGCCAGACGATAAAGGGCGCGCAGTCCGCCGACGAATTTTCCAAGACGTTCGACCGCCTGCTGGCGGTCAAGAAATAGTTTAACGGATAGAGGCACAGGTGCAATTTACGCGTTTACATCTTCGGGGTTTTAAATCCTTCGTCGAACCGACCGACCTCGAGATTCCACCGGGCCTGACCGGCGTCGTCGGTCCCAACGGCTGCGGCAAGTCCAATCTGGTCGAAGCCCTGCGCTGGGTAATGGGTGAAAATTCGCCGAAGCGCATGCGCGGCGGCGAAATGGACGATGTTATTTTTGCCGGCACCACCACGCGCCCGTCGCGCAATCTGGCCGAAGTCTGGCTGGAACTCGACAACAGCAACCGCAGCGCCACCGCCGAATTCAACAACGAAGACAAATTGCAGGTCTCGCGCCAGATCGAACGCGGCGAAGGTTCCGACTACCGCATTAATGGCCGCCCCGTGCGCCAGCGCGACGTGCAACTGCTATTCTCCGATCAGGCGACCGGCGCCCATTCGACCAATCTGGTCGGACAAGGCCAGATCGACGCCCTGATCCGCGCCAAGCCGCAGGACCGCCGCCAGATTCTGGAAGAAGCTTCCGGCACCGCCGGATTGCAGGCCCGCCGCCACGAAGCTGAATTGAAACTGAAGGGCGCCGAGCAGAACCTGACCCGCGTCGACGATGTGCTGAAGGCCTATGATGCGCAACTGCGCAGCCTGAAACAGCAGGTAAGGCAAGCCTCGCGTTACCGCAATCTGGCCGATCATATCCGCCGCACCGAAGCCGCGCTTCTGCATCTGCGCTGGATTGAGGCGGAACAGAATGCCGAGGCGATGAAACAGGCATTGCAGGCCGCCGAGCAGCGCGTCCATGAATTGATGGCTATCGTCACCAAGGGCAGCACTGCCCGCGCCGAAGTCGCCACCGAATTGCCCGGCTTGCGCCAGACCGAAGCCGCTGCTGCCGCGATCGTGCAGAAACTGACGCTTGCGCGCGAACAGATCGAAGCGGAGAGCAAACGCATCGCCGACGAAGTCGCCGCATATGACCAGCGCCTGACGCAGGCACGTAGCGACCAGCAGCGTGAACAGGAACGCCGCGCCGACGGCGAAGCCTCTATCGCCAAGTTGCAGGACGAACAAAAACAACTGGCCACAACCAGCGCCGACATTGCCGCGCAGATGCCGAAAGCCACAGCGGCACTGTCGTCCATCACAAATGAAGTCGAGGCGCTCGATGCAGCCCTGACGCAACTGACGCAATCGGTCGCCGCCGCCGAAGCGCGTAAGGGGTCGCTGGAACAGGAAGTCGAAGCCCTGACGGCACGTCAAAGCGCCCTGACCGCCCGCCGCGAACAGCTTGACGGCCAGCGCGTTGCCTTGGCCGCCGAAGTTTCGGCACGCCCTGATCTGTCTTTTGCCTCCGCCTTGGTCGATGCCTCGGAAAAAGAACTGGCGAAGCGCCAGCAGCAAGCCCAGACCGCCGAAGCGGCTTATCGCCAAGCCGAGCAAACGCAGTCCCATGCCCGCGACAGCGCCCAGCAGACGCAAGCCAAAGCCACCAAGCTGAAGGCTGAAGCCGAAGCCATTACCGCCCTGCTGCAGCATCATGAAAATCAGGCTCAGCCGATTATCGACATTGTCACCGTCACTCCGGGCCTTGAAAACGCTCTGGCCGTGGCGCTCGGCGAAGCGCTGACCGCCGCTCTCGACAGCGGCGCTGCCATGTATTGGCGTTCGATGCCGCCCTTGGCTCATGCCCCCGCTTTGCCGCAAGGCGCGTCGCCCATCGCGCAGCATATCAACGCCCCTGCCGCGCTGGCCCGCAGCCTGTCGCAGATCGGGTTGGTTGAAGACTCTGCCGCAGGCGAACGCGCGGTAGAAAACCTGCAACCCGGCCAGATCATCGTCAGCCGCGACGGCTGGGCATGGCGCTGGGACGGTTTCACGGTCACGCCGCAAGCGAAAACAACCACCGCCTTGCGTTTGCAGCAACGTAACCGCCTCGCGGCGCTTCAGCAGGAAATCGCCGATGCCGAAAACGAAGCCAAGAATGCGGAAACGGTATTGAGCGAAGCCGGCAACGGTTTTGCGCAACGCCAGACCGAAGACAAACAGGCGCGTGAAGCCCTGCAAGCCGCTTTCGCCGCGCTTAACGACGCGCGCGAGACTTATACGCAGCAGGAAAAAGAATCCACGGCGATTACGTCCAAGCTGGCGGCGCTGGACGACAGCCTGCGGCAAATCCATACCGACCTTGCACAAATTCAGGGCCGCGCTTCGGTTATCGAAGACGAACGCCGCGCTTTGTCTGCCATCGACGCGCAACGCGCCGAAATGACGGAGAAACGTACGCGCCTTGCCGAACAGCGCAGCCAGCAGGCCCAAAATCAAAGCGAATGCGACCGCCTGACGCGCGAACAGAACCTCTGCAAGTCGCGCCATGAAGCGGTGGCGCAGGAAATCGAAGCGTGGCAATCGCGCCTCGGCAACGCCGCGCAGCAGATCAAGGATTTGGCGGAACGCATTACCGGCATCGAAGGACAGCTTGAGCAATTGCGCGAACGCCCCGTTGAACTAGCCGCGTCGCATGCGCAGTTGCTGACCGAGCTTTCAGCCGCCGAAGCCAAGCGCAAGACTGCCGCCGACAATCTTATCGAAACCGAGCAGCGCCTCGGCGTTATCGAACATCAATTGAAACAGGACGAAGCCACGCTCAGCAACGCCCGCGAAGAACGCGTACGCGCCGAAGGCGCGGTGCAGGCCGCAGGCGAGCAGTTCAATACCCTGCGCGAACGCATGACGGAAAAACTAAGCTGCGCGCCGGAAGAACTGGCCGGCATCGCCGCGTTTGAAGACGAGACCATGCCGAACGCCTACGAGCTTGAGCAGGCGCTGGGCCGTTACCTGCGCGAACGCGAGAATATGGGGCCGGTCAACCTGCGCGCCGAAGCGGAATCCGAGACCATGCAAACCCAGATCGACCAGTTGCAGAAAGAAAAAGACGATCTCGTGGCCGCCATCGCCAAGCTCCGGCAAGGCATCTCGCAGCTAAACAAGGAAGCGCGCGAGCGTTTGCAGAACGCTTTCACCTTCGTCAACGAACGTTTTCAGGTTTTATTCCAGCGCCTGTTCGGCGGCGGCAAGGCGCATCTGGAATTGATCGACGACGAAGACCCGCTGAACGCAGGGCTCGAAATCTTTGCCTCGCCTCCGGGCAAGAAAATGCAAATTCTGTCGCTGCTGTCCGGCGGCGAACGGACGCTTACGGCGCTGGCACTCTTGTTCGCGGTGTTCCAGACCAACCCGTCGCCGATCTGCGTGCTCGACGAAGCCGAAGCCGCGCTCGACGAAAGCAATGTCGGTCGCTTCTGCTCATTGGTGGAAGACATCGCCAAGGAAACCGGCACGCGCTTTCTCATCATCACCCATCAGCGCCTGACCATGGCGCGGATGGACCGCCTCTATGGCGTCACCATGGGCGAAAAAGGCGTGTCGCAACTGGTCTCGGTCGATCTGGCCGGTGCGGTTGCGATCCGCGACGGCGAAGCGCCCGCGGAAACGTCCAAAGCCGAGACTGCGCTCGAGGAAGTAAGGGCGGCGTGATTTAGCAGGGATTAGAATCTTAACATGCTGAATCGAATATACGCTCTTATTGACCATGATTGCTGCAATGAAAGTAAAAAATATTTGTTTGCTTTTTGTTTGAATGCTGATACTAAAAAACTATATTCAAAGTATTAACTTATTATCTCAGGGTATTGAAATGGAAGAAAATTTTAGGGGCTTCGATCCGTATATAGAGAAACAAGCGCTTGCATGGCGAGGCATGGCTATCGACACCTCAGAATGGCAACCACATATTCTGAATCCATCTTCTTCAGAACGAATAAAGAGAATCCCAAAATTAAATACCTGCAAAGTCGTTGCACGTCGCAATCAAATTTGTTTCGTGAAGAGACCAACTTCGTCCACGACAACGTTAGGCTTGGCTAAAGAAAAGATCGCTGCAGATTTAGGGCTCGACTTAAAAATTCCCATTGCCCCCGGCTGCCTCTGGCAACCGCCACAGGCGGAAATTTCGGAACTCTGGTATATTTCTTTAGTACCATTTTGCCTGCGCGGAGGAAACAGGTTGGACATTTTTACTCTTACCTACGGCTTCAAAGCGGGACAACAAATGTGGCAGCTAGATAGATATGATAGAATAACAGACTCTATTGCTCAACGAACGGCCAAACAAAACACCGCACTTTTAATGTTTCATGGCTGGATAGGTGATGTCAATCAACATAACTATGAAACAAATATGCAGGTTACCCTGCAAGATTGGCGTAGATATGGGCCGAGGCTAGCGGCACACGATCATGCGAATGCGCAATTAAGATATGACGACGAATTAAGAGACTCTTCTATTGATAAATTTTTAAACACAGGCCCTTTAGCAGAAGGGCTTTCGAAACGTGATCCGCGACCATATATCGATCTTGAGACGGCGCAAGCTGTGCTACAAAGAATCATGGATTATCCTCATTCCAAAATTGAAGAAATTGTTTGGCGTATTCCTTCTTCCCTAATTACAAATCTACAAAAGAGGCAATTTTGTAAAGACTTGATCAAATCGAAAGAATTACTCGCTGATGCAGCTGTGAAGTTTCTTCGCGGCCACGGGCTTAGCGTTCCTCCCACATATAGAATACGACCGACACGGAATGTTACAGGAAATCCGTTAGTTAAAATCGGTCGCAGGCTTGGTTTGATTTAATCATTTCCGCCGCCGCCCTCAATCGATCCGGCACGTTCGGCCGCAGGAGTTTGAGGCTCGGATACCATGGGCAATCCTCGCCGTCCGCGAACCAGTACCACGTTAAACCTATATCGGACATCAGAACACTAGCGGGAATACCGAGCGCGCCCGCGACGTGCGAAGTTGTATTGCAGATCGTGACCACGGCATCGCAGGCCGCCACTTGCGCCGCGTAGATATCCATATCCTTGAATTGATCGACCTCGGCATCATGGATCATCGTCAGGTTCGGAAACATCTGCCGCGCCTGCTGCCATGCGGCTTCGGTATTACCGTATTGCAGATCGACGACCAGAATATCGTCCAAGAGTAATGCCTTAAGAATATCCGGCAAGGGGATGCTGCGCTGCAGGCCGTAGGCAGGCGATTGCGTAAACCATGACACGCCAATGATGCGCTTCTTGCCGAAAGCCTCGTAACGTTGCCGCAGATGCGCGGTTTTTTCCGCATCGGCTTTCAGGAAAAATTTCCGCTGCGGAAAAGAGGCCATAGTTGGCCGCAGGCACCGCGCCAGCCAAAGCCCCGGCGCATGGAAATCGAAATCCGCGCCCGGCAAGGGCTGCGGCCGGCGCGGCAGAGCCGTGGCCTCAGGGAAAGAACGCTGCAACAGCGGCACCAGCCGATCCGTGCATTCGATCGTCACAACCGCGCCGCGTTCGATCAGGTCGGGTATGCAGCTGTCATACACAATCTCGTCGCCGATGCCTTGGTCGCCCCAGATCAGGATTTTTTTGCCCCGCAGGTCATCGCTGCCGTTCCACAGCAGCAACCCCATCCAAGGCAGGTCCGGGCGGCCGTCCTGCATGTTTCGCCAATAGGGCTCGCTGGCGGTAAAATCCGCCCAGCCCTCGGCAAATTTTCTATCGGTCAGATAGCAGATCGAGCGGTTGTAACGAAGCTGGAGATTATCCGGCATCACCTTCAAGGCATGGCCGTAGAGCCGATAAGCCTCGGGCCGGTCGTTGAGGTGCTGCACCACCGACGCCAGATTATTGAGCGTGGCGACGTTGTCGGGCTCAAGCTCCAGCACGCGGCGATAGGCCGTAATGGCCTGATCCCATATCCGTTCCCGCGCAAGCTCGAGCGCGTAGCGATGCAGCGTCTGACTCAGTTCCTTCTTTACTGTCTCGTCGGCAGGAGAAAGTTTCAGCGCTTTTTCATAGTGCCGGACGGCATCACCCAGATCGCCTTTCTGACGCAGAACACCGGCAAGGTTGCTGTAATAGGCCGAAGCGTTGCCGTTCAGCCCGATGGCTTTGCGGATATTTTCCTCAGCCACCGCCAAATCGTTGCGATTCCATGCGACGACACCCAGCAAATGCCATGCATTGGGCTCATTAGGCTCGACCGCCAGAACCTCGTGATACAGCGTTTCCGCTTCGGCCACCTTGCCCTGCTGATGCAGGCCCATGGCGCGTTGCAGGATGGAGCGGATATCGATGCGAGCTTGCGCCACGGCCGCGTCAGAACGCTTCCGCCGGAAAATCCATCACCGGCTTGGAGCCAGCGAGAATAATAAGGTTCAGCGCATTGACCTGCGGCAGGATTTTGCTGAAATAAAAGCGCGCGGTCTTGAGCTTGCCATCATAGAACGCGGCACGGTCGCCCGCCCCCGGTAATTTTTCCGCCGCGACCTTGGCCATCTTCAGCCACATGAACCCGACTGCCACGAGGGCAAAAAGGCGCAGGTAATCGGTCGCCGCAGCGCCCGCTTCGTCGGGATTGCCGAAGCCGCGCGTCGCCACCGTCAGCGTCGAGATTTGCAGCTTGCCGAAAGCGCTCATGAAATAGGGCAGCATTTCCGCCAGCGCGGCATTATCTTTTTCCGCTTTGATGAAATCCGCCACGGGATGGAAGAACCGGCGCATCAGACGGCCGTAATCTTCCGGCATCTTGCGGCCGACCAGATCGAGCGCCTGAATGCCGTTGGTGCCTTCGTAAATCTGGGCGATACGCGCGTCACGGGAATATTGCTCGACGCCGTTTTCGCGAATATAGCCGTGGCCGCCGTAAATCTGCATGGCGATATTCGAAACATCGAAACCAACATCGGTCAGGAACGATTTGATAATGGGGATCATTAGTGCGACGAAATCGCCGGCATCTTCGCGCGTTTTTTCATCCGGATGTTTGGTCTCCACATCCAGCTCGCGCCCGACCCAGAAAGCCAATGCGCGCGAACCCTCGACCAAAGCCTTCATGGTCAAGAGATTACGCCGCACATCGGGATGTACGATAATCGGATCGGCGGGCTTGTCGGGAAATTTGGCGCCGGTCAAAGCACGACCCTGCAAGCGTTCACGCGCGTAATTGACGCCGTTCTGATAGGCGACTTCAGCGAGGCCAAGGCCCTGCAACCCGACCGCCAGCCGCGCTTCGTTCATCATGGTGAACATGGCGCTCATGCCCTTGTTCGGCTTGCCGACCAGCCAACCTTGGGCGCCGTCGAAATTCATCACGCAGGTGGCGGAGCCCTTGATACCCATTTTGTGTTCGATGCTACCACATACAGCGGCGTTCCGTGCTCCAACTGAGCCATCGGCATTCGGCAGGAATTTCGGCACGAGGAAAAGACTGATGCCCTTCATGCCCACAGGCGCGTCCGGTAGTCGCGCCAGCACGAGGTGGATGATGTTATCGGACATATCATGCTCGCCCGCCGAGATGAAAATCTTGGTGCCGGTGATTTTATAACTGCCGTCCGCTTGGGGCACGGCCTTGGTGCGGATCAGGCCGAGATCGGTGCCGCATTGCGGCTCGGTCAGACACATCGTGCCGGTCCAGGTACCATCCACCAGCTTCGGCAGGTAGGTTTTCTTCAACTCGTCATTGCCGTGTTTTTCTATGGCGTTATAGGCGCCGTGCGAAAGGCCGGGATACATGCCGAAAGAAAGGTTGGATGAACACACCATCTCGTCGATGACGAAGTTCAGCAGTAGCGGCAGTCCTTGCCCGCCAAAATCGGGATTACAGGACAGACCCGTCCAGCCGCTTTCGCGGAATGTCTGATAGGCTTCCTTGAAGCCCTTCGGCGTCGTGACGAAGCCGTTGTTGAAGGTACAACCTTCGGCATCGCCTGACTGGTTGAGCGGGAACAGGACTTCCTCGCATATCTTGGCGGCCTCGCCGAGAATGGTATCGACCGTTTCCGGCGTGGCTTCGGCATAACCCGGCAATTGCGCCAGTGAACCGGCATCGATCACCTCATTGAGGATGAAGCGGATATCGTCGAGCGGCGCTTTATAAATGGGCATAAGACTTCACCTTGGAGTATTGTAGTCAAAACTATTGGGCCAAGAAATTAACCATAAACCCAGTTAACAACACATGAAAGCAAAAAAAGAAATTGACGCGTTACGACCGCTCCATTTATCCTTTAAATTACAAAGTTTGATGCACTTGGCCTGATTAGGCATTAATATTGAGGAAATTTATATGAGCGAGAAACTTAATGATATTATTGCTGCTGTGGATGACCCATTAATTTACAAACTGCTGGAAAAATGCGAGGACGTATTTTTTGATAAGCGCACAATGGATCGCATTCCAGCGATTGCCGAATTCTTTGGCGAATTGGTGCAATTATCTTTGGTGCAATTATCTGAAGACGATCTGCGGAGCCTTAAAGACTTCGGGAAGAAGAGCTTGGAGGGTGTAAAGAGAGAGTTGGCTGATAGAGATCTATCATTGGGCATGGAAACGCCCAAATGGCCCCCGAAAAATCTACCCGAATGTTACGAATTACGTGAAGCCAGAGAGGCGCTGACACGTCTAGAGCGAGGGAGAGCGCCAATTTCTCAGCTCGCCGATATCTTCCCCTATGAGGCCTACATCCGTGATCGGTTTGCAAAAGCCGGATATGAAGTTAATGAAGGTCGGTTGCCGGAGCCCCTCGAATCAAGAATAGTTGCCGTCCGAGCAAGAGCAATGGTCCTTGGCAAGTACGAGCGTCATTAAGTCACGGTCTATCCCCCGATTTTGATTTTGTCCGTGATGACGATAACACTGCCGATCAGGATCAGCAGGCCGCCGATGGCCATCGGCATGTCCAACTCGCGTGACTGAAAGATCAGATAGGTGAACAAAGCGGTGAAAAACGGATAAGAAATCTCACCGATCGCCGCATAGGTCACCGATATATTCTTCGTCACGAACAACATGGCGATCCAGGCACACATCGCCGCGATGATCGCAACGGCAAGATAGGTAAAGGTTGGTTGCGTCAGGGCAGGCACAAGATCGATTTTCAACGGCGTCAGAAAATGCAGGCTTAAAGCAAAAACAATAGCCGATGCGCCAAAAATGAATATCCATGTCGGCAAGCTGATCGTCTGGATAAAACGTCCGGTCATGGCGTAATTCAAACCCATCGTACAGCCAGCAATGACCGGCAGGAAAATGGAAATTGTTTTGGCATCCAGCGTCATATCAGCTTCAGTTCCTCAGCGGCTTGCCGGTTTTCAGCATGTGCTCGATCCGCGCCACGGTTTCCGGCATGTAGATCAGTTTCATAAACTCGCGGCGCTCAAGAGCCAGTATCTGTTCCTCGGTGGTCTGGGTCGTCAAATCATGCTCGCCGCCGCACAGAACCGCCGCCAAAGCCTTCGATACCGTCACATCATGCGGCAAAGCCTTGCCGATCAGACGGAAACTTTCGACCGCCAGCCCCAGCGCCGCGCGTCCGGTCGGGCCGGGCAAATTCATCACCCATGGCTCCGGCGGCTTGTAATCTTTCGCAAGTTCCAGCACGCGCTGGCGGGCGTCGTACAGCAGCCGGTCGCGGTTCATGGTGATGCCGTCGGTCTGACGCATATATTGCAATTCCTGCGCATCGAAGGCCGACTTCGCCACCTTGGCGACGCTGAGCGTCTCGAACACATGGCTGATCGGCGGGATAGGGCCGCCGAAGCGTTTCTTGGCCGAGAAAGCGCGGCCGAGCATCTGCGCACAGCCGCCCCAGCCGGGAATAAGCCCGACGCCGACCTCGACAAGGCCGATATAAGTTTCGGCATGCGCCTGCACGGCGGAACAGTTCAGCGTGATCTCGCAGCCGCCGCCGAGCGCCATGCCGGAGGGAGCCGCCACGGAAGGAAACGGCGCGAAACGCAGCATGTGATAGGAATCCTGGCCCTGCTTCACCAGATCCTCGATGGCGGGGTACATGGCGATGTTGAGGGCGAACATGGCCAGCGCAAGATTGACGCCGACCGAGAAATTTTCGCCTTCGTTATAGACGACGAGCCCTTTCCATTGACCTTTGCCGTCGCCGATAATGCTGACGGCTTTCTTGATCATGCCGAGAACGTCGGGATCGATGGCGTTCATCTTAGTGTGGAATTCGAGGCACAACACGCCTTCGCCGATATCCCACAGGCTGGCCGAGCCGTTCTTGGTCACAGGCTTGCTTGCGCGTTTGATGTCGGAGAGCAGCAACACGCCGACCGAGCGCTGTACCGGGTTGTAGGCCCCATCCACGGTCAGATATTCCAGCTTTCCGTTCTCGACGCGGTAAAAGGATTTATCCGCCGCTTTTTGCAGGAAGGGCGGCACCGGCTTACCGTCGGCCTTCAGCCGTTCCGCGAACCAGCCCGCGCCGAGCTTGTCGATCAGCTCGAACGGCCCGAATTTCCAGTTGAAGCCAAGCTGCATGCCGGCATCGACCGCGACGATGTCGTCGGCGATCTGCGGCACCAGCGCGGCGGCATAACTCAGCGCCTGCGACAGAACCGTCCATGTGAACTTGCCGATCTTGTCCGGCGTCTCGCACAAGGCGCGCAAATTCTTGCCGGCGGCTTCAACGGCCGCCAGCTTGACCTTTTCCGATGGGTGATATTCGCCGGTATTGAGGTTGATGCTTTCCTTGACCTTGCCGCTTTCGGACTTGGTCAGGCGATAAAAACCGCCCTTGCCCTTGCGGCCGGTGTAACCATCGGCAATCATCTTGGTGATGAGGGGTTGTTCCTTGTTGATGGAACGGTATGTGTCGTCCTGAGGCAACGTCGCCATAAAGTTGCGCGCGATCAGCGGCATCAGGTCGATGCCGATGAGATCAAGAAGCCCGAACACGCCGGTTTTCGGCATACCGACCGGCTTGCTGAATATGGCGTCGACCTCTTCGACCGTCAGACCGTGAACGATGGCGGCGTTGACCGCCGTCTGCAAAAAGAAAACGCCGAGACGGTTGGCAATGAAGCCGGGCGTGTCCTTGCAGCGCACGACGCCCTTGCCCAGATTACGGTCGCAGAAATCGCGAATGACTTCCACGGCATCGGTGCGCGTTGTCAGCCCCGTTACCAGTTCCAGCAGGCGCATATAGCGCGGCGGGTTGAAGAAGTGCGTGATCAGGAAATCTTTGGCGAATTGCGCCGACTGTCCGCTGGTCAGAACCGCGAGCGGAATTGTCGATGTATTGGAGGAAACGATCGAGCCCGGCTTCCGCACAGCATCGAGTTTTTTATACAGATCGCTTTTGACCTGCGGATTTTCCAGAACCGCTTCGATGATCCAGTCGACGTCTTTCAGCCGGTCGAGATCGTCTTCCAGATTGCCGGGCGTAATCAGCTTCGCGTTCTTCGGATGCATGAAAGGCGCGGGATCCATCTTCGCGAGTTTTTCGATGGCGCCCTTGGCAATGGCGCTGCGATCGGGATTATCCTTGGGGACGATGTCGAGCAGAACAACTGGAATGCCGGCGTTGGTGATATGCGCCGCGATTTGCGCGCCCATGACGCCCGCGCCTATAACGGCCGCTTTTTGAATCGATGCCATTAGCCTACAGCCTCCAGAATTGTCGCTATTCCCTGCCCGCCGCCGATGCATTGCGTAGCGAGGGCGTATTTCTTGCCTTCACGTTTCAGAAGCTGCGCGGCTTTACCAGTGATGCGCGCGCCGGTGGCGCCTAACGGATGGCCCAGTGCAATAGCGCCGCCATCCAGATTGACCTT
>JAATFY010000050.1 GCA_015654915.1 Rhodospirillales bacterium | reverse complement strand
GATGAGGCCGGTCCAGAAGGGGAGCGACGAGAAATTAGATGGTTGTTTCGTAGCCGGTTTCGTTCTGGCTCCGGGCGCTGCGCCAGCATTTTTTTGCGCCTGAACGACAGGGGGCAATGTGCGGGGGGAAACAGGAGAAGGAGATTTTTGCTCGGCCATGTTTTGCCTCAAGAATCCTATACCTAATGTGACGCACAAACCTTATTCGATGTCTTTCGAAACACGAACGGGTCCATGCCTAACCGTTCCCGTGAGCGGGTTGCCGACTTTAACAGTGTCCTTACCCAAAATGGAAGCGTTAACAGAAGGTAAAGTTATTTTTCCGGGGATGGATTCGGCCTGCCCGGTTTGGCGTAAAATTCCCATGATTGGTTTGGTTCTTACCCTTGGCGGGTTGATATGGTTAACCAAAACGGGGGTTTCCCTGTTGCCCTGAAAGTATTTCGGGAGAGGCCGGAGGTGCGAATCATATGGAAAGTGATTCGGGGTTTGCTTGAATTGCAAAAGGCGGAATGCTTTAGTTGCGAACGGAGGTGCGACATGGACAAACGCGGTTTTCTAAGAATGCTTGGAAGCTTCAGCATCGCAGCGCCGACAGCCGCCGTGACCACAGCCGTTCTGCAAAAACATTCGGCATTGTCAGAGCCGAAAATTTCCGCCTATCAGCGCGTCATCAGCACAGGCACCTTGCGTTGCGGCTATACGCCCTATTCGGTTGGCTTCATGAAAGATCCCAATACGGGCATGATGAGCGGCATCTACTACGACATCGTCAACCGCCTCGCTTCCAATCTGAGTCTGAAGACAGTTTGGGCGGAAGAAGTCGATTGGTCGGGGCAGATCGAAGGTCTGGATAGACGTTACGATTTGATAGGCTCGCCGGTTTCCCTGAATTCGGGACGCGCCCGCGCCGCCGATTTTTCCATCCCGCTTTATTACAGCCCCGTGCATGTGTGGGCACGGAAGGCCGATGCCGTATTGACCGGCGATATAAAGACCCTGAACCGCCCCGATATTCGCATTTCGACGCTGGATGGTGAACAGACAAGCGTTTTCGCGCGGCAATTTTTTCCGCAGGCGCGGCAAATTTCGCTGCCGCAGTCCGCGCCTTTCAGCGATTTATTGCTGCAGGTCGTTACCGGCAAGGCCGACATTGTTTTTTCCGAGCCGCTGACGGTTCATGAGTTCATGAAGAACAATCCCGATAGTTTGCGTCAATTCACCCCGCCCGAGCAGCCGCTTCTGGTAGTGTCGAATATCCTTCTCCTGCCGCGCGGCGAATACGAACTGAAAGAAATGATCGATAACGCGTTGCGCGAGATGTTTAATTCGCACCTGATCGACAGCATCATCGATAAATATGAAACTTACCCCGGCAGTTATCTGCGCGAAACGGCGCGGCGGTAGGAAATCGACCTTTAGGGCTACGTCATTCCGGCCAAGTGGCGAGCGTGAGCGAGCCACGCGAGCCGGAATCCAGTTTGGTTTCTTTTGACTTAAAAAGGAAACGGGATGCCCGCTTTCGCGGGCATGACGAACTAGGAAAGCAACGACCTGATCTTGTAAATCATCTCCAGCGCTTCTTTCGGCGTGAGTTCGTCCGGTTTGATGCCGTCCAGCAGTTTTTCGAGTTCGGGATTTATCGGCGTGCCGGGTTGCGCCGCCGGAGTCTTGGCAGTGAAGAGCGAGAGGCCATCGGTACGTTTCCTGTCTTTGTCTTTTTCGGTTTTGGTTTCGAGCGTCGCCAGAACTTCTTCCGCGCGGGCGATCACGGCGGGCGGCAGCCCCGCCATTTGTGCGACATGGATGCCGTAGGAACGGTCGGCGACGCCGTCCGTCACTTCATGCAGGAAAATAATTTCTTTATCCCATTCCTTGATGCGCATGGTGTGGCAGCGCAGCGCGGAGAGGCGCGAGGTTAGCGACGTCAGTTCATGATAATGCGTGGCGAACAAAGCGCGGCAGCGGTTGACCTCGTGCAAATGCTCGATGGTTGCCCACGCAATCGAAAGCCCGTCATAAGTCGCCGTGCCGCGTCCGATTTCATCGAGGATCACAAGCGACCGTTCGCCCGACTGGTTGAGAATGGCGGCGGTCTCGACCATCTCGACCATAAAGGTCGAACGTCCGCGCGCGAGATCGTCGGCGGCGCCGACGCGGCTGAACAACCGGTCGATGACGCCGATATGGGCCGAGGTTGCCGGAACGAAACTTCCCGTCTGGGCCAGAAGGGTGATCAGCGCGTTCTGGCGGAGGAAGGTCGATTTGCCCGCCATGTTGGGACCGGTCAGGAGCCAGAGCCGGTTATCGGGCGCAAGGTCGCAATCGTTGGCGATGAAGGTCGCGCTGCTTTGCATTTCCTTCAGGGCTTGTTCGACAACGGGATGCCGTCCGCCCTTGATGTTGAAACTGAGCGACGCATCCACCGAAGGCCGCGCATAATTCTGCTCGATAGCCAGTTCCGCCAGAGCCGTCGCGACGTCGAGTGCGGCCATCGCTTCCGCCGTGCGGCGCAGCGCACCAAGCCTTTGATGAACTTCAGAAACCAGATCGGCGAAGAGCTGTAACTCGACCGCCAGCGCCTTGTCGGCGGCCTCGGTGATCTTGCGCTCAAGCTCGCTGAGTTCCATCGTCGTGAAGCGGATGGCGCTGGCGAGGCTCTGGCGGTGGATGAATAAATCCTTGTTCGCCAGCAGCTTGTCGGCGTGCGTTGGCGTGACTTCTATATAATAGCCGATGACCTGATTGTGCCGGATCTTGAGTCCGGCAACGCCGCTTTTGTTCGCGTAGTCCTGTTGCAATCCTGCAATCAGGCGGCGGCTGTCATCGCGCAGGGTGACGAGTTCATCGAGGTTCGGGGCATAGCCGCGGGCGATAAAATTGCCGTCGCGAGCCAGCATGGGCAGGTCGGCGGCAAGGGCGCGGTCCAGCCGGTCAGTAAGATTGTGATGTTCGCCGAGCGCTTCGGTTTCATCCCGCAATTCTTCTGGCATGGTTTTGGGATGTGCGCCCAGCAAGGTGCTGCGCATCTGCTCGGCTTGTTTGATGGCGTCACGCACGGAGGACAGATCGCGCGGGCCGCCGCGGTTCAGCGCCAGCCGCGCCAGCGCGCGTTCGAGATCGGGCGATTGCCGCAACGAGGCGCGCAGTTTTTCGCTCAGGGACGAATCCTTCGCCATAAAATCGACGGCATCGAGGCGTTTTTGAATAGCGGCCACATCCGTCAGCGGCGCCATCAATCGGGATGCTAGAAGACGCGCGCCCGCGCCGGTCATGGTGCGGTCGATGGTCGCCAGCAAACTTCCCTGACGTTCACCCGACAATGTGCGCGTCAGTTCCAGATTGCGCCGCGTCGCGGGATCGATGGCCATGACGTTTGTGGCGCCAAGCTTTTGTGGACGGCCAAGATGGCGCAAATCGCTTTTCTGCGTCAGTTCGGCGTAATCGAGCAATGCGCCGAGCGCCGCGATTTCGGTGCGGGCGAAATCACCGAAGGATGTCAGTTCGCGCACATTATATATGGCCTTCAGGCGGCGCTCGGCATTGTCGCTGTCGAAACGGCTGTTTGGCTGGGGCGCAAGCTTGTCGCGCCATGCGCCCAGCACCTCGAACAATTCCGGCTTTTCGATCAGCCGCTGCGGGATAAGGATTTCCGACGGATCGATCCGCGCCAGCGCGCCACTCAGTTCTGCGGCTGTAACTTGCTGCGTCAGCGGCTGCCCCGACGCCAGATCGAGCCAGCTAAGCGCCATGTCGTCGCCTACGGAAGCAAGGCAGGCGAGGTAATTGGCGGCGCGGGCGTCAAGAAGGCTGTCTTCCGTGATCGTGCCCGGGGTGATGATGCGCACGACTTCGCGCGTAACGATGGATTTCGCGCCGCGCTTTTTCGCTTCTGCGGGCGCTTCGGTCTGGTCGCAGATGGCGACGCGGAAGCCGTGGCGGATCAGTTTGGCAAGGTAACCTTCGTAGGAATGCGCAGGCACGCCGCACATCGGCACGTCCTGCCCGTTCATCTGGCCGCGGCGGGTCAGGGCGATATCGAGCGCCTTGGACGCCTTAATCGCGTCCTCGAAAAACAATTCGTAAAAATCGCCGAGGCGGAAGAAAACAAGGCAATCCTGATGTTGCGCCTTGACGGCCATATACTGCGACATCAGCGGCGTCGCTGTTTCCTCCGGTGGAAGGTCGGGTAAAAGACTGGCTTGCGCTTGGGCCATAAATGGGGCATCCGAAAATAGCTAAAAACGAGCGGGAAACGACCATGCCAAAACTGCGCCTCGGCATCAACATCGATCATGTCGCCACGTTGCGCAATGCGCGGAAGCGCGACAGCCTTGCGCATCCCGACGTTTTGCGCGCGTCTTTGGCCGCCATCAAGGGCGGGGCGGACGGCATCACCTTTCATTTGCGCGAGGACCAGCGCCATATTCTGGCCGACGATGTGAAGCGCCTGAAGAAGCACTTGAAAGTGCCAATCAATCTGGAAATGGCGGCAACCGACGCGATGCTGGCTTTTGCCCTGCGTATCAAGCCACATGCCGTGTGCCTCGTGCCGGAGAAACGGCAGGAGGTGACGACTGAGGGCGGCCTCGATGTCGTCAAGGGCGGCGGCAAGTTGGCACGGGTTGTTAATGATCTGGCGGCTGCCGGCATCCGCGTATCGCTGTTCATTAGTCCGGAT
>JAATFY010000053.1 GCA_015654915.1 Rhodospirillales bacterium | reverse complement strand
TTGGCAGCCTTGGCGAAGGCATCTGCTGGTGCACTGCTCTTTGTGTGACTGATGGCATGCCATCCGAGTGCCCCAAACAGATGCCGAGACTGATACGCATCAGCCTTCCCGTCTTGCAAGCGCGTCTGGAACGAGCCGGTAAAAAAAGCCCTGCTCTATCATCACGCGCAAGGCCATCATATCGTCGTCGCCTCGGGCGGGCTTGATCTTTACTTGCATGAATTATTGAAAGACCTGCCGCACGACGCCGTGATCTGCACCACAGTCGATATCGCCACCGGCGCCATGACGTCCGGCAATTGCGTGCGGCGGCATAAAGCGGAGATGGTGGCGGAATATATGGCGTCGCACGGCCCCTTCGGGAATAGCTGGGGCTATGGCAACCTGCCGCACGATCTGCCGATGCTGGAGCTGATGAAAAACCGGATCGTGATTTGATACTTACATGAGCTCTTGATAATCGACGATTTTTTCGAGTTCTTTGTTGATGAAAAATTTTGTTCGTTTGATATTAATTTCGCCCGCTATATTCTGATGGAACATTTCCTTAAATTTTTCGTATTTCACGTCTTGCCGCAGCATCCACATCAGTTTTGTCGACATCGATTCCATACTCATATCGAAGGCCTGAATGACGCCCGCTTGCAGGGCTTTCAGCCCGGGATCGTTCAAACCCATAATTGTGGAACCGCGACATTGGGTGGTTGCGATCACGGGTACGTACTTTTCACGCGCATATTCCATGACCGGCAGATAACTTTGGGGAATGTCGCCGGAACCAAAGCCGCGAAAAACTATTCCCCTGGTACCGTTATCGATCAGAAACCGTAAATAATCGACGTCGAGACCGGGAACACAGGTCAGGCTGATAATGTTGGCATCGAAACCGTTTCTGAAAGCAGGCGGGTTGCCATGGCGGCTTGTATTGGGTTTATTGAACTTGATGCCAATCGATATTTCACCGAAATCCGAATCGTTAAAAGTTCCGAAAGCGTCGAGATCCGCCTCGCTCATTTTCTTGGCACGGCACCCGAGCATGATTTTGCTGCCAAAAACAATAAATACGCCGGCGATATCCATCGTAGCAACGCGCAGGGCGTTCACCAGATTGTTGTGGGCATCCGTGTTAATCGCTTCGGCAGGAATTTGTGCCCCCGTCAAAATAACCGGCTTGCCCAAATTCTGCATGGCGAAGGAGAGTGCACTTGAGGCGTAAGCCATGGTGTTGGTGCCCATGACGATGACAAAGCCGTCATATTTCCGGTAATTCTTTTCGACAATAGCAACCATTTTTTCCCAGTCAGCGGGCATCATGTTGCTGCTGTCCACGTTCATTAATTCGTGGCTCTCGATATGCGCCAATTCAACGATGCGCGGCTCAAGCCTAAACAGCTGGTCGGCGCCATGCGCGACGTCGAGCGCCCCGGTGGTTTCATTCTGGTGCATGGAAATAGTGCCGCCGCAACTAACCATGAGAATTTTCTTAAGTTCGCCCATACTGATACCCTGCGGAAATTATTGTCATCTAGTATAGTATCAATGCTATTCTCTGGCCAAGTCATTGTTAGCCGTCTTTGGAGTATTAATGCCTGCGAGTAAAAACGCACCTCGGATAAAAGTATTGGGCGGCGGCATAAGCGGCATTACCGCCGCACTCCTCCTCCAGTTGAACGGGGCACAAACGGTTTTATATACGGAACAACGGCCTGACCGGGTTATGCCGAAAACCGGCACATCGGGTTTTGCAAGTCTCTATCCGGCGGCATCTGTCATTCCGCACTCCGTGAGCAGCCCTCTCGTGGATAAATTGACGGAATACTCGCAAATTTTCTTTAATCGCCTGGCCGCCGAAAAACTGGGCGGTGTTTGGACGCAGCCTCATTATGAGGTTTTTGAGTCGGCACCCGAACAACCTCCGTCCTATGCCGGTGCTATGGAAAAATTTGAAGAGTTTCCGCGTGACGGACAAGGCATGCCCGGCGCCCCCAGACGCCCGCAGGCCAAAGCTATATTCGGCTGGCGTTTCATTACATGTTTTGCCCAGATGCCGACATATCTGCCATGGCTTTACGAACTTTTCGAGGCCGCCGGCGGAGAAGTTATCATGGGGTCTTTGACGGCAAAAGAGTTTCTGGTACTGGATGCCGATGCGCTCGTCAGTTGTGTTGGATTGCACGGCGACATGTTTGGCGACGATCCGGAAAAACCCTGTGTGATCAGAGGCCATCTGATTAAGGTATATGTCGATGAATATCCGGCAAACCCGATCTCCTACAATTATCATCCTCCGAAAGAAATTTATCGGGATGCCAAAGGTGACCCCGCCGATGTGTATTGCTACCCGCGCAAAATAGGTGGCTGGGCTCTGGGAGGCAGCCGCCAGGAAGGCGAAATGCGCAACGGAAAATGGGTCGGTGAAGATACAATCGGACCGACTCTTCGGATTTCGGATATAGATGTCCCCGAACCGATATGGACGTTGAACCGAGAGCTTATTCAGGGTCTGACGGGGATCGACATCGACAAATTCAAACGTGACGCCTCTATCGGGTTTCGGCCCGTCCGCACAGGAAACACGAGCCTCAGGCTTGAACAGTCGCCTCTCCATAAAAGACTATTCCACAGCGGCGGCCAAGGCGGATCGGGCGTAACCCTGTCATGGGGATGCGCTGTCGAGCTTGGGCATCTCATCAAAAAGAAGCTGGGAATCGTTTTTCCCGGGCTCCCGCCTTTTGATACGAACCAAAAAAATGCCAAAGCTTTAAATGCGTTACAGAGCCTGCTTGCGCAATTCTAGAACAATAAAAAAACGCCGCAGCGTTGCCGCCACGGCGTTTTAAAGTCTTAGCGATTCGTTTAGGCAGCCTTGCGGATGTTAACGGCAGCTTCGCGGCCGTTCTTTCCCATGCTCATCTCGAATTCGATGATGTCGCCCTGATTGAGACCGGGAAGGCCGGCCTTCTGCACTTCGGAGATGTGGATGAAAACGTCTTTTGACGATCCGTCCGGAGCGACAAAGCCGTAGCCTTTTGTCGCATTAAACCACTTCACTGTTCCACGCATGTTTCTTACGTCCTTTGCACGACACGGTCCATTGAGCAACGGACGGACCGCTTTATCCGGCAAGCTGTTTTAGGCGCCTTGCACAGCCGGTTGCCGAATCTGAACGTACGAACCTGATGAAAAGTGCGGGCCCAGCCGAGACAACTTGGTCAAGGTCATCGCGCAATTTAAGGGAAAGCGCAAGAGGAAGCCGCGTTGCTTTATTGCCTGCCCGAAGGCTTTAACCAATGGGTACAGGGGCAGGCGGACCCGCCTTAACCCCTGATAGTCCCTAGCTAATATCAGCCGCCTTTAGCGGCGGTTGCCGGTCAGGCTGAGCAGGAACTGGAAGGCGTTGATGAAATTAAGATACAGCGACAGGGCCCCGAACACGGCCAGCTTGTCGTTGGCTTCGGTGCCTGCGCTTTCGGCATAGGTCTGCTTGATGCGCTGGGTATCGAACGCGGTCAGGCCGGTAAAGATCGCGACGCCCGCGACCGATACGACCCACTGCATCATGGATGACGCGAGGAAAATATTCACGACCATCGCGATAAGAAGGCCAAGCACACCCATCAGCATGAACGAGCCCATGCCGGTCAGGTCTTTCTTCGTCGTATAGCCCCAGAGACTCATCGCGCCGAAAGTTGCGGCGGTGATGAAGAAGGCGCGCGCCACGCTGGCGCCGGTGAAGACGAGGAAGATCGACGCCATCGACAATCCCATCGTGGCGCAGAAACACCAGAACAAGGTTTTAAGCGTGGACGCCGAGATCGTCTGCATCTTGATGTTCATATACATCACGAAGACGAGCGGCGCCAGCATCGCCACCCATTTGAGGGGCGTGCCGAAAACGATTCCGGCAAGCGCCGTGTTGGCGACGATGTAAGCGATCAGGCCGGTGAGGGCGAGGCCGCCGCCCATATAATTGAATACGCGCAGCATGTGCGCGCGCAGACCGGCATCGATACCCGCGCGGTCAATGCCCGCAACGCCGGAGCGGAAAAACTGGTCAGCCATTTTATGCCTCATCCAAGGGGTTGAAATTCAATAGATGTAATATGGGAGCGGCGGATTAAGGATTCAACAAAAATCGGGATTTCCAAGTTAAAACAGACGGTTAACGAAGGCATCATGGCCATTCAAACCGCAAAAAACCAAAAACGCCCTGTCCCGCAACTAATAGCCCACTTGCCGCCCATCCAACGCCGTGCAAGTTTTCGATAATTGATCAAGCCATTCATTTGGTCGTACGAATTATTGGAAGGAACTATGACAGCTACTTATACAAAACTGAGCGAGGCGGCCCGTGAACTTTTTGCGCGCATCGCCGAAGTAGGCCAGAACAACACGCAGCCTATCGACAAACGTTCCATATCTCCGAGCGACGACCCCCTTACCTTTCCGACAGGAGGCGCGGCCGACAATAAAATGTTTGTTACGCTGCGCAACACCAGCAACGCTTTCCTGCGTCAGGAAATCACTCACGATTCCGTCGTCTTCCAGCTTGCGGTTGCCCCGATGTATGGAACCGAGCGCGATTCCATCATTCTGACGGTCGCCAGCGAAGCCGCGCGCAAGGACAATGAGCGCTATGGATTGCGTCGCCCAGATGGCGTGGTTCCCACCGTTATCCTTTATAAAACTGACGGGGTCAACCACATCAAGTCCTTGCTGGCCAGAGAACTGGATCGCAGCGGAATCCCCGAACTGCAGGACGTGGGACGCCAGTTTTTGGCGGAATTGAAAGGCGAAACACCAGTGCCGCCACTTTCCGGCATAGCCCATGTACATTATACGAGAATGAAAATGGTCCTCTAACCACCCATCGCCGTGCGCATGAGGCCTGCCAAACTTCATGCGATTGCTTTAGTCATTCATCCGAACGCAGATTGTGGAGAAAATTATGAGATATGCGAATTTACGCGAAGACCCGCGTTTTGCCGCCTCGGAGCACGGCGCAAAAATTATAGCGAACGCCGCCGATCCCAAAGCACAGGGTACCGTTCCCAAGACATGGCTGTGGCCGGTTCTTAGCTCAAATGGCGTAAGAATAAACGCGCCGATGAAACTCGTTCCCGGTAAGGACTGGCGCGAAGCTTGGGCGACTTTAACGCGAAACGGGAAGATAGATAAGGTGCGCGTCCAAGGCCGCGAAAGCGTGGTCGATGTTCAAAGCGCCCGCAGAGCCCTTCAGAATCTGGATTTACTTTAAAAACTACCCGCCCATCGCCGTGCGCATGAAGAAATGGCGCAGGCGCGGCAGGCGCTGCACCACCCCAAGCCCGAAGCGCCGCACCGCCTGCACCGGGGCAATGGAATTGGAAAACAGCCGGTCCAGCACATCCGTCATCAGCACCATATTGCCGTTGTCGAACTTGCGGCGTTTTTCGTAGCGGCGCAGCAAATCAGAATTGCCGAGATCGAGGCCAAGACGCGATGCGCCAACCAGTTCCTCCGCCAGCACATCGATATCGCCCATGCCGAGATTGAAGCCCTGCCCCGCGATGGGATGGATGCCGTGCGCGGCATCGCCGATCAGCGCAAGCCGTTTGGCCGTGTAATGTTCGGCATGCTGCAAAATGAGGGGATATGAGAAACGCGTTCTGTATCCCCCCTCACCCGCTCGCGATGCTCGCTCCCTCTCCCCCCGTAGGGGGGAGAGGGAGGGGACCCGCGTAGCGGGGAGGGTGAGGAGGGCGCAGGAAAAACGCTCCAATGTAATATCACCCAAATAACTCCGGACTTTTTCCTGAAGCAGGTCGGTAAATTCGCGCGCGTCCATCTTCATCAGCGCTTCCGCCGCCGCGGTTTTTTCCGTCCAGACGATCGAGCTGCGCCGCTTTGTCATCGGCAAGGTCGCGAACGGCCCGCCCGGCTGGAAATGCTCGACCGCCACGTTATGGTGCGGCTTGCTGTGCTTGATGGTGCAGACGATGGCGGTTTGTTTGTAACTCCAGCCATAGACCGGTATCCCCGCCAATTCGCGGCACAAGGATTTGCGCCCGTCGGCGCCGACAACCAGCGCGGCTTCGAAGCTCCGCCCGTCTTCCAGAATGACGCGGGCGGACACATCGTCCCGTTCCATCGCCTTCACCGCAGCGCCATTCACCACGCGCACGTTTTTCATTTGGCCGATACGTTTTTCCAAGGCGCGGTTGAACAGATTGTTTTCAATGATCCAGCCGAACGGATCGTCGCCGATTTCCTTGTGCCGGAAATCGAGGAAAGACGGCGAATCCTGATCGGCGACGCGGATATCGAGAATGGGACAGGCGTCGGACTTTATCAGCCGTTCGACGCCCGCCTGCCGCAGCACCTGCATGGTGCGGAACGATAAGGCCAAAGTGCGTCCGTCCAGCCGCGCGTCGCGTTTTGCTTTTGCAAGGCCGCGCTCCAGAACCGTAACATTCAATCCCGCCGCGCCGAGGCACGCGGCAAGGCTCGACCCCGCATGGCCGCCGCCGATAATAATGACATCCGAGAGTGCCGGTGGCTGGCGCCGCATTTTTGACATAGGCATAAGGTTTAACACTTTAGTGTTTTTGTCCAGAGCACAGACAGGTTATATAATTCGTCATTCCGGAAAATTTGCTTTTCCCCGCATCAGCGGGGGAATGCAAATTTATCCGGAATCCCGTTTGTTTTCTGTTTTAACCAAACTGGATTCCGGCTCGCGCTGCTCGCATAAGCTCGCAGCTTGGCCGGAATGACGGTTATATCAACAAATGCCCTAGCCTGCATCGCCGCATCATGTAAACTAAGCGCGTTATGAACCTGTTCCGTTTTTTCGCCCCGGCTTTTTTGGCCCTCATCTTCTGTGTCGCGTCCGGCCTGCCGGTTCGTGCGCAACAGCCCGCGCCCGTCAATCCGATCCAGGCGCTTATCCAGGCCGCTTCTCCGGCCCCTGCCGCCACGGCTCCGGCCAATCCGGCCCCTGCTCCCGCAACCGCTCCCGCCGCAACGCCTGCTGCTGCGGCCACGACACCGGCCACGGACGAAACCGACACCGAACCGCAGGAAACCTTCGGCACCAGGGCGCTCAATCTGGCCATTACCGGTTTCGACCTGCTGCGCGCGCAAAGTAAAACCGCCGTCGGCAATTTCGCCGCGCTGCCGGAAACGCGGGCATGGTGGAAGCGGCAGACCGGCGATCCGAAATATCAGGAGCGCTGGAGCACGATCGGCGACGATCTCCTGGTCATCGTCGGCATTCCGCTCGCCGCCGCCCTGTTGCTGGAATTTCTTTTGCTGCCGCTCTGGAGCCATGTGCGCCGCCGCCAGCCCGGCAATGCCGTCCGCCGCTTTGCCGCCCTTGTCGGCCTTTTCGCGCTTAAAATGGTGCCGGTGATCGTTTTCACCGTCGCGTCGCTGATCCTCCTCGACCAGAACGAAACGGAAAAACTGCCGCGCCTCGTCGTCCTGAACGTCGTTTACGCCCTTACCATGGGCCGCGTATTTCTGGCCGTCATTCGCGGCGTTCTGACGCCGACGTCATCGGCCCTCCGGGTCGCTCCCATGACGGACGCGCAGGCGGCGTATGCCTATCGCTGGCTCTGCGCCTTCAGCCTCGTCATTATCTATGGCTATTTCATCGTCGATGTCGCGCGGGTGGTGCATGTGCCGGCATCGACCATCAGTTCCTTCGGCAATCTGCTCGGGCTCGGGCTGGTTCTCATGACGCTGGTCGTCATCGCGCAGAAACGCGCCTTCGTCACGTGTCTTTTGCGCGGCGACCTGTCGGCGGCGCAGCCCGACCTGTCGGTGCTGGAAAGCTTCCGGCTGTGGCTGGCGCGGCACTGGCATATTCTGGCGATGGCCTACCTTATCATCGGCTACCTGATCACCGCGCTCGGCGTCGAAAACGGCTTTGCGCTGATGCTGCGCGGAACCATCCTCACCCTTCTGATCCTCGTGCTGATGCGCGTCCTGTTCCACGCCACCGACCGCTGGGGCAAAGGCGACACGACCGCGTCGTCCCTCATGCATCATGCCATCCTGCGTTTCCTGATGCGGCTGGTGATCTGGGTTTTCGCGCTTCTCGGCGCGGCCTATGCATGGGGCGCCGACATTCCGGCCCTGTTCGCGACGCCGTTCGGCCAGCGCGTGATGGGATCGATGTTTTCCATCGGCCTCACCGTCATTATCGTCGCCCTTATCTACGAAGGCTGCAACACCGCGATCGAGCGCAACCTCAACCGCCGCGATTCCGAAGGCAAGCAGCTGCAGGTCAGCGCCCGCCTCCGCACCCTGCTGCCGATGATCCGCAACACGATCTTCATCGTGTTCGCCGCCATCGTCGGCATCGTGGTTCTGTCCGAAGTCGGTTTCAATATCGGGCCGGTGCTGGCGGGCGCGGGCATTTTCGGCGTCGCCATCGGCTTCGGCTCGCAGGCGCTGGTCAAGGATTTCCTCACCGGCCTTTTCATCGTCATCGAAAACACCATCGCCATCGGCGACGTCGTGCAGATCGGCACCCATTCGGGCACGGTCGAGGTGATGAGCGTCCGCACCCTGCGCCTGCGCGACAGCGACGGCGCCTTGCACATCCTGCCCTACGGCGACGTCACGCAGATCGTCAATATGACGAAGGATTTCGCCTTCGCGGCGATCAATATCGGCGTCGCCTACGACACCGACCTCGAGCGCGCCATGAATGTGCTGCGCGAGGTGGGTACGGAATTGCAGAACGACCCGATCTTCAAGCGCGTGATCCTGGAGCCGATCGAGATTTTCGGCGTCGACAAGCTCGGCGATTCCTCGATCACGCTCAGCGCCCGCCTGCGCACGCGTCCCGGCAAGCAATGGGACGTGCGGCGCATGTTCCTTCTGAAGATGAAGCAGCGTTTCGACAAGGAAGGGATTCAGATTCCCTTCCCGACTTCGGCGCAGATCAATATAACGCCTGCCAAATAACGCTTATTTGTTCGCGTCCGTCAGGTCGAGCCAGTCCCACCCCTGCGGGCCGAGAGCCTGCATCGGCTGGAACCGCGCCTTGTAGGCCATCTTGCGCGAGGCCGCGATCCAGTATCCCAGATAGACGTAAGGCAGATTGTTTTTTTCCGCTTCGGCGATCAGCGTCAAAATCAGCTGCGCCCCGAGGCTGCGGCGCGGTTCATGCGGCGAAAAGAAACTATAGACCGCGGAATATCCGTCGCTGACATGATCGACGATGATGCCGCCGACCAGAACGCCTTTCGGATCGCGAAGCTGGTAGATATGCGTGTCGGCTTCGCCTTCGCTGAGCATATGCGTGAAATCGTGCCACGACATCCGCGCCATGTCGCTGTCGGGGTGACGGATGGTCTGGTACGCCATGAACAACTGGTACTGCTCGGGCGTAACCTCGGGTCCCGCGATTTCGAGCGTCAGATCGCGGTTGTGCACGGCGATCCGCCGCAGGCTGCGCGAGGCCAGAAAGGCCCGCACGGGAATGCGCACCGGAATGCAGGCGTTGCATTCGTGGCAGGCGGGCCGGTAAACGATGTCGTGGCTGCGGCGGAATCCCGCGCGCGTCAGCGTGGAATTGATTTCGGTATCCGTCTCCGGATTGCCGGTGAGGCGCGTGAACAATTTTCGCTCCACCCGCCCGGGCAGATAAGGACACGGCAACGGCCCCGACAGGTAAAACTGCAGGAGGCGGCTTAATCCGGGAGGAATAATGGACATTCGAAAAGCCTATCATAAGGACGGAACGGGGCACAAACATTCATATTTTCTGGCAATATCCTACTTTAAAGTTTCGTCATTCCGGAAAATTGGTGAGCATAGCGAACCAATTTATCCGGAATCCCGTTTGTTTTCTTTCGGTTAAACAGAAAACGGGATTCCGGCTCGCGCCCGCTACGCGGGCTTGGCCGGAATGACGAACAATTCACAGTGAGTCATTGTCCGTCATTTCGGCGATGGCGACTCGGCCGGCGGAATCCCCTGCCGCAACAAAACGATGCTGATGCGGCGGTTGCGCGGATCCTTGGGATCGTTCGGCACGAACGGGTCGCGGTTGGCAAGTCCCGACACGCGCTCGATACGGTTCTCATCGACGCCCGCCTTCACCAGCAATTCGCGGCTGACATTGGCGCGCTCGGTCGAGAGCGTCCAGTTGTCGCGGCCGGAACCGACCTGGAACGGCGTCCCGTCGGTGTGGCCGGTGACGGAGATATTGTTGGGCAGTTTCGCGACCACCTTGCCGACCATCATCAGCAGGTCGCGCGCGCGTTCGTAAGGGATGGCGCCGCCCGAAGGAAACATCGAAAACTTGTCGCGGTCGATGATCTGGATGCGCAAGCCTTCCGGCGTGCGGTCGATGACGATCTGGTTGGCGAACTCGCGCAGTTCGGGATTACTGGCGATCGCCTGTTTCAATAAATCTTCCGCTTGCTTGAAGGCGGCTTCTTCGCCCTGCATGGCGGCGGCCATAGCCTGATCGTCCTTCGAAAGAGTGCTGCCGCCGCCGGTTTTGTCGCCTTCCGCTTTGGCGTCGGTTTTGCTGGAAGCTGCGCCTTCACTCTGGCCCTTGGTTTCCTCATCGCCTTCCTCGCCCTGTCCCACCGTCGGCATGGTGACGTCCTGCGTGGTGGGCGGCGAGCCCTGCGAGACCTGCGCCCCATTCACCGTGATGGTCTGGCCGCCGAACATGCCGCCGGAACCGGATTCGGATTTCGAAATACTGGCGGGCGCGAAATAATCGGCGATGCCCTTGCGTTCGATGTCGGTGGTGACGTTCAACAGCCACAACAACAGAAAGAACGACATCATCGCCGTCACGAAGTCGGCATACGCCACTTTCCATGCGCCGCCATGATGGCCGCCATGGCCGCCACGCCGTTGTTTCTTGCGGATAATGATGATGGGGGCTTGTTGCTGGTCGGCCATGGCCTGTCCTTACGGTGTCGGCGGCGGCAGCGCGGATGTCGCCTCTTCCACCTCGATAAAGGTCGGGCGCACCTCGGTG
>JAATFY010000087.1 GCA_015654915.1 Rhodospirillales bacterium | reverse complement strand
TCACCGGACAATCTATAAGAATTGCCGTAGTCGGCGGTAGTTTGTAGTCTCTTGGTGGGGATCAGCGCATGCGGGGTGCCGCGGTTATTAGGCACGATTGCCAGCATCTTTTTACCGGACGCATTGTTGGTCTCGCCCGCGAAATCGACCGCCACATCCTGCGTGAGGCCCGGCGGCGTCACAAACAACGCGCCGCGATAGGTAACGAGAAACTTAACCGCGCTGGTCTTCGGTTTTTCCTTGTCGAGATTGACCGGCAATTGTTCGGCGATGATGCGATAGGCTTTTTCTTCCTTGAGATCGGCATCGCCTGTCCATTGCACGCGCACCGAACGGCTGGCGTGGGGTTCCAGAACCATCTGCGCCGGGTAAATGGTGAAATCCTTGTCGGCATCGGCGTTTTTCTCTCCACCGTCGACATCGACCTCGCGCGTGGCGACGCGAAGCTGCACCGAAGCCGGCGCGTCCGTATTGTTCTCGACCGTGAAAAGCTGGTTGGCCCCGTCGCCGGATGGCTCGAACTTCGCCCGGAACGGCGAGAAACGGAAAGCGCTGGCTTCCTGAACGACGGCAACGGAAAGCATCAGGACGAGAGCAAAAAACAGGACGGTACGCATGGGAAACTCCTATTTGGCCGCAATGGTGAAAGTCAGCGTTTCTTCGTAGGTGTCGGCCACGGTGCCGGTCAGCGTTTCATCCGCCGGGTAAGTGATATCGACGTTCTTCTGCACGCCGAAAACAGTGAGCGTGCTGTCGGTCACGACGCCGCCGGGCGGCACTGAAACCCCGTTATATTTAACGGTAAAGGGATGCGAATCCGTGCTGATATTATCGACGAACATGCCGGTGTGATCGCCGGAATTAGCGCCGGTCATGGTGACAGTATATCCGTCAGGGCTGTTGCAGGTCTCGGTGACGGTGGCGATATGCCGGTCGACATGACCGGCGGAAATATCGGGAATGCTGGAAGCGCCCGCTTCCTGCTGCACCAGAAGATCGCAGGCAACCGGCACATTGCCGGTGATCGTCACCTGTCCGGTCGGCGCAGCGAAGGCAGGTGAGACAAAAAGACAGCCGCCCGTCAGCAGAAGAACCCCCACGAGAAGAGGAAAATATTTTTTCATGAGAAACACCGCGAGCCAGAGGGAGGACTCGCACCGTGCCTTTGTAAACGCGCAATTACAATTTATTTTCGCAGAAAATTATTCGCGTATGATGTCTTGGTTACGTTTGTATGTTTGGCAGGATTGAAGTAGCTTTATTTCGTTTCCGCGAACGGCACTTGCGCAAAACGAATACCCATGTTGCGCAAGACTTCTTTTCCGCGCACCGTCAAATCCGTGATCATAAGGAACTGGTCGCGGCTTTCTTTCACATAGGCTTTCAATCGGTACAGCGTACCCCAGGGTTTTTCCATTGCAATGACCGTGACCTTGGTATCCGGTTTGATGTATGTGCTTGATTGAGCGATTTCGGCCAGATGTTGCCGCACTAAAGCGGCGTTATGATTGGGGTCGAGGTGAAAGAGCGTCACGCATAACAGGCTGCGCTGGCCGCTGCTGGCGTTGTGTATGCTGCTCGACCAAAGCCGGGAGTGGGGAATGATAACTTCGGTATCGTCGGCGGTCACGATATGCACGGCCCGCATGCCGATGGATTTCACTTCGCCATAAGCGCCATCCACTTCGATCCAATCGCCGGGCTGATAAGGAGTTTCGATAATTGTCACAAGGCCCGCAATAAGGCAGCTGCCGTAATCCTTAAAGGCAAAAGCAAGGAGAAGGCTCATCGTTGCTAGCAGCGCCACGGTATCCTGAAAATTCGGCTCGACAAGAATAGGTATGATCATCACGATTGTCGCAATCTCGATTATCAGTCGAGCAACAGGCGCCCAGCGCAGGATTGCGAGACGTGTATCTGCATGCGCTTGTTCGGCGACGCGCCCGATAATCCAGCGCAGGAAAATGACGAGGAACCGCGAAACAATGAAAATCGCCAGAACCAGAAGCAAATCCTGCCACACAAGTTCACGCAGAAATTTTAGGGAGTGAACGGCATCGCCCATTGTTATCTCCGTTGCGGTTGTCGGATCGAATGCACCCAACACGGGCAGAAGGGGAATGTCGAGAAAAACCGGTGATGGCATCTCAACGTATGCAGTCACAAAAGTTGTTCATACCGCGTATGCCACCACAAATTCACAGTGAATAGCGCGCGTCTACTCTATGCGACTTTATGAACGGCAGGGGGAGGGGAAGCTACAGTTACTGACCGAGGCAGGCCAGTAGACATCAGCCCGGCATGTATGTAGGCAACAGCCGCGCTGGATGGGATCTGCGACTGCACAACCCCCTTACCGTTCAGATACTCCACCACCAGGCCCGCCAATGGATCAAATACAACGCGAAGCGCTCCGGCAAGGTTTTCGCCTGGCGTGAAGGATGCCGCGCTATCCGCTTTCGCGCTTGCTGGCGAAGTCAATGGATGGGCTGTTGCACCGCTTGAAAGTGCAATAGCGTGAATAGCACTTGCCATCGCTTTTACCTCCTTAATTTGAAAACCTAAGATGCTTTTTGTCGAAGCGTTTCGAATTTCACGTCATCCAGAACTCATCAGTGAATAACCATAACATATTTTCAGTCCCGTTATTAGCCCAAACAGAATTATATTTTTGTAGATACTCACAGGCGCAAGCAATCATATAGGCGTATGCTGTAAATAGTATGCATTCACTGCAATGAACTCGAGACTTACTTTATCCTTCAAGAACCTCCCGCAAAACGCGCGCCAGATCGGTTTTTCTGTAAGGCTTGCTCAACAGGCGCATGCCGGCGGCGGGTTCACCGTGGCCGTTAAGTTTGGTTTCCGGAAAACCCGACGTCAGTATGATTTTGAGCGATGGCCAGCGCTCGGCGGCAAGGCGCGCCAGTTCCAGCCCATTGAGTTTTCCAGGCATGACAATATCGCTGAACAGCAGGTCAACCCTATCGCCCTCCGTAAGCATCTCGAGAGCGGCGGCCGCGCTCTCCGCTTCAAGGACGTGATAGCCAAGCTGGTTAAGCTGGCGCTTGACGATACGGCGCACGTCGTTGTTGTCTTCGACGACCAGAATGGTTTCATGACCACCGGTTGCCGTTGCGACCGTGGTGTTTTGAGTAACTGCCGCCGCATCCCCAACAGCGCGCGGCAGATAGAGCCGAAATATCGTGCCTGCGCCCGCTTCGCTGTAGACATTGATATGGCCGCCGGATTGTTTCATGAAACCGAAAATCATGGCAAGGCCAAGCCCGGTGCCCTTGCCGCGTTCCTTGGTGGTGAAGAATGGTTCGAAAATATGGGCGATCACCTCGGGGGGCATGCCGGTGCCGGTATCGCTGACCTCGATCACGACATAGTCGCCCGGCACAACCTCGGCATGTTGCGCGGCATAGTCGTCATCGAGATGACCGTTGCCGGTCGTGATGATCAGGCGCCCGCCATGGGGCATCGCATCGCGGGCATTGGTCGCCAGATTGGTGATGGCGGCTTCAAGCTGCGCCGGATCGGCGACAACCGGCCAGACACCCGGCGCAAGATTAAGCGAGATCTGGACATCCTCGCCGAGCGTGCGGGCAAGCAGTTTCGTGATTCCTTCCGCCAGCTTATTGATATCGATGCGCTGCGGCTGCAACGGCTGCTGGCGGGCGAATGCCAGCAGCCGGCGGGTCAGGTCGGCCCCGCGCAGGGCGGCTTCCAGCGCCGCCTGCGACAGGGATTTCGCTTCATCGTCGTTGCCCAGTTTTTCGGCCAGAATATCGAGATTGCCGATGATGATGCTGAGCAGATTGTTGAAATCATGCGCCATGCCGCCGGTGAGATTGCCGATCGCCTCCATCTTCTGCGCCTGCAGCAAGCCCGCGTTCAGGCTTCCGATCTGTTCGCGCTGCATATAGAGGTCGAGATAGACCTTCACCTTGCTGCGAAGAATATCGGCGTTGATCGGCTTGAAGATATAATCGACCGCGCCGATTTCGGCGGCCTGCGTCGCGTATTTTTCGTCCTTGCTGATGGCGGTGACGAAAATAATCGGCACGCCGTGCATCGATTCATGTTCCTGCATCAGCATGGCGGTCTCGAAGCCGTCCATTTCCGGCATCTGCACGTCCAGCAGCACAACGGCAAAGCGGTGGCGGAGCATCAACGAAAGGGCTTCATTGCCTGATACAGCCTTGAATATGGCGGCGTCGAGGTGCTTCAATACTTTTTCCGTCGCCACCAGATTCTCTTTCCGGTCATCGACGATCAGGATGTTCGGGCGCGTTTCGGCAACAAGCGCCCTGCCTACGTTTTCCGGGAGCGTTTTTTTAGCGGCGGCGGCTGCCTGAATCATGTTCATCTCCATTCTGTAACGCACTCAGCTGGATAAGCAGCGGGGCAAGGTTTTCCAGATCAACGGTATGGTCCACGGCCGTCGCCTTAAGCGCCGCCCGCGGCATGGCGCGGGATTCCGCCGTTTCAGGGTTTTGCACGATGGCGCAGCCGCCGCGCGCTTTTATGGTTTTCAGCCCTTTACTGCCGTCGCCGTTGCCGCCCGTCAGCACGACACCGATGAGCGACTCCCCGAACGCATCGGCGGCGCTCTCGAACAAAACATCGATCGAAGGGCAGCAATAATTCACGCGGGGATCGACCGAAAGGCTGAAGATTTGATCCTCTTCGATGAGCAGATGATATCCGGCGGGTGCAAGATAGGCATGGCCGGAGCACAAAGGCTCCTTGTCCTCGGCTTCCTTGACCGTCAGCGCACCGATCTGGTCCAGATACTCGGCGAGAAAGCCGTCGGAGCTTTTGCTGTTATGCTGAGCAATGGCAATGGGTAAGGCGAATGCCGCCGGAAGCGCGGGAATGAATGTTTTCAGCGCATGCATGCCGCCGGCGGACAGGCCTATCACGACCGCCTTATATCGGGGATGTGGCATCGGCATCCCCCCATTTCCGGTAGATTCTTTGTTTTGTGTCCACCGGCTCGAACAGCGATTTGACGGCGGTGAAATTCAAGGTCTCCTTGTTGCCGAGGCACAGAAACCCGCCATGACGCAGGCTTTTCGAAAATTGGGAGAGAACGTGATCCTGCAAAATCTTGTCGAAATAGATCAGCACGTTGCGGCAGCAGATCAGGTTCATTTCGCCGAATACGCCGTCTGTCACCAGATTGTGATAGGAAAATGTTATGCGTTCCTTCAAATAATTCTTGAACTTAACGAAATCATAGCTGGCATTGTAATAATCGGAAAAATCGCCAGTGCCGCCCGCTGTTTTGTAATTGGCTGCAGCGGCGCCCAGGCTCCTGGCGGGATAGACGCCTTCCTGCGCCTTGCCGAGCGAATGCTTGTTGAAGTCGGTGGCATATATATAGGCGCGGTCAAGGAAACCTTCCTCGTGAAGAAGGATTGCCATCGAATAAGCTTCCTCGCCGGTAGCGCAGCCGGCATGCCAGATTTTGACGAAGGGAAAGGTTTTGAGCAGCGGAACGACGGCTTCGCGCATGCCGCGGTAAAAAAGCGGGTCGCGGAACATTTCCGTGACGGTGATCGACATGCCCTTCAGGAACTCGTCGAAATAATTCTCGTCGTGAAATAGCTTGTCCAGCAAGGCCGTATAACTGGGAAGTCGCGCATTTTCGCGCGCGCGATCGATCCGGCGTTTCAGCGAGGCGCGGGAATAATGGGAAAAGTCGTAGCCATAACGCTTATGAATGCCCGCAAGCAGCATGTCGATTTCCATTTTTTCTGCCTCTTTTTCGCGCTCCGGCACCAAAATCATGCCGCCATTTCCTGCTTGAACATCCAGACGCGCAGCAGCGTCAGCAGCCGTTCGATATCGACCGGCTTGGTTAGGTAATCATTGGCACCGGCGGCCATGCATTTCTCCTGCTCTTCCGGCATGGCGCGCGCGGTCAGAGCGATGATCGGCAGGCCCCGGTATTCTTTCTGCGCCCGTATTTCCCTCATCGCGTGGTAGCCGTCCATGACCGGCATCATAATGTCCATGATGACAAGGTCGATGGCTTGACTTTCTTTGAGCCGGTCGAGCGCCATCTGTCCGTTATCGGCGATGACGACATTCATCCCGTGTTTTTTCAGAAGCTTGGACAACGCGAAGGTGTTGCGCAGATCGTCGTCGGTGAGCAGAACCGTTCTTCCCTGCAACATCTTGTCCGGATCGTGCTGCATGCGGATCATCGCGCGCTGATCCTGGGACAGCGTCGATTCGACGCTATGCAGGAACAAAGTAACTTCGTCCAAGAGGCGCTCGGGCGATTTCGCCCCCTTGATGATAATGCTGCCGGTATAAC
>JAATFY010000089.1 GCA_015654915.1 Rhodospirillales bacterium | reverse complement strand
TGTGACGCGCCCGGGCCTCACGCAGGATGTGGCGGTCGATTTCGCGGGCGAGACCAACAATTCGTTCGGTAAAAAGATGCTGGAAATCGTGCTTCATAACCGCGGCACACAGCATGCGCTGCTGCGCAACCTGAAACTCAACATCAAGGACGACAAAGGCAACACCATTAGCCTGTCCGGCGAAGATCAACTGAAAGGCGTCACCGGCGAGGGCATTTTGGCCGGACACCGGCGGCAGTTCCTGATGCCATGGCCGAAGGAATTGACGGGCAAGCCGGCGCATATCGATTTCACGTATGATAAACAGGCGTTCTGATGGCCATGAACGGTGAAAGGTTTTCGATGGCTCCCTGTCTTGTTCACACTGGTTTTTCTGATCCAACCGGAAGGTGCTTTCGCGGCTGACTTTCCGCCGCGGGGCGCCGTGCCTATTTCGGTGCCGCTTTATCTGGATAAGCGCCCGATGGGCATGGCGCAGGCGTTCATCACGCCGGACCCGAAAGACAGTTATGTTCAGGCCGCGCCGGTACTGGCGATACTCAAAAACCTGGTGCCGGATGAAAAGCTAAAAGCGATGGAGACGGCATCCATGCATGGCTTTCTTGAATTAAAAGACGGAGCTAAAGGCGGCGTTAATATGACGTTCGATGGCCGGCTTGTCGCCGTGGTTGTCACTATACCTTCGGAAAACAAAAGAGAGCAGTCGCTACGCGCGCGGCGCGATTTCGATACGTCGAACAAGATCATCACGCCGCCCAGCGACGTTTCCGCCTATATGAACTTTTTCGCCGCGCAGGATTACGTCGATAGCGGCTTGCCGTCGCAGGATGAAGGCCGCCAGCCCTTTCGCATGAGCATGGACGGCGCGCTCAACATGAAAAGCTGGGTGCTGGAAAACAGCAGTGACTATATCGAAAACGATCCCGCCAATCCTTTCCAGCGCGGCGATACGCGGCTGGTGCATGATTTTCCCGACGACATGGTGCGCACGGCTGTCGGCGATCTGTCCTATCCGGTCGAGGGCTTCCAGAGTTTCCAGCCGATGCTCGGCCTCACGGTCGCGCGCAATTTCGATTTGCAACCTTACCGCGTGTCGGAACCGACGGGACAGACTTCTTTCTTCCTGAACTCGCCTTCCAAAGTTGATATTTACGTCAACGACCGCAAGGTGCAAACGCTGCAGCTTAATTCCGGCCCGTACAACATCACGGATTTTCCGGTGGTGAACGGCAGCAACAACGTCAAGCTGGTCATCACCGACGCCACGGGCCGCGTGGAAGTCCGCAACGTCGATATCGTCAGCGACAACAATCTGCTCGCGGCGGGGCTGCACAAATTCGCCTATAATATCGGCTTCACCTCGGCCACCGTGAATCGCGAGCGGCAATATGATTTCGGCCAGCCGGTCTTATCGGTTTTTCACCGTTATGGCCTGACCGACAGCCTGACTTTGGGCGCGAACGCGCAGGCCGACCAGAAACAGCAGATGGGTGGAAGCGATGTGACCGTCGGCACCAAATGGGGCATTCTCCGCGCCGACTTCGCCGGAAGCCATGTTCAGGATGGCGGCGAAGGTGTCGCCTGGCAGACACAATATCAGATCGTCGATCAGGGCAGGACCCTTGACGACGGCACGTTCATAGGAACGAAGAATTTTACGCTGCTGGCCGATTACCGCAGCGAGCATTTCGCGCCGCTCGGGTTGCTTCTGCCGCAAAACACCTCCGCCTATGACCTAACCGCGCGTTACAGTTACCAATGGTCACAAACGGTTAATCTCGGCATCGGCGGCGGTTATGATATCGGGCGCGACGGCCAGGGCAATGACTGGAACGCGACCGCCTCATTCGACAAGCAATTGGCCGGAGGCTTTCACGTCAATCTCAATGTCGGGAAACAACAATCGGAAGGCTACGGCATGTTCGTGAATCTGACATGGACGCCGTCGGACTCCCGCAATTCCGTCAACGCCAGCTATGACAGCTTCAGCAACACGGCGCGCACCGAATGGAACTACGCTCAGGAAGGCCGCGCCGACAGCATGAGTGCCTCGGCGGGTGTCGTGCGCACCCCAGACCGTTACGACGGCACCGGCGATGTCACCTATTACGGCGAGCGCGGCGAAGCGACGCTCGATCACGATATTGTCACGCCGTTCAGCAACACCAACGGTTCGTCGAATATGTTGGAATCCCGCAGCGAATTGCGCCTCGCCTCGGCAATGGTTTTCGGCGGAGGTCATGTGGCGCTGTCGCGGCCTGTCAGCAACAGTTTTGCGATCTTCGCGCCTGACCCGTCGATCGAGGATTATCCCATCGGCGTTAACCCGCAGGGCCGCCATGCCGACGAAGACCGCACCTATGAGGCCTCTACCGGCACATTCGGCCCGGCGGTTCTGCCGGACTTGACGCCTTATCTTTACCGCACGGTGCGCGTGGATGCGAGCAAACTGCCTCCCGGCTATGATGCGGGGCCGGGCACCTATACTTTCTATCCCGCCTATCGCAGCGGCACCTTCGTGCGCCTCGGCAGCGACACCAATGTGCTGCTTGACGGCATACTTCAATACAAGGACGGCAAGCCGGTGGCGCTTCAGGCCGGCAGCATCAGCCTCGCCGGACAGCCCGACGACGCGCCCGAAACATTCTTCACCAACCGCGCCGGGCGTTTCCGTATCGAGAAGCTGAAGCCGGGACAGTACGTCATGCAGCTTTACAGCTTCCCCGGCGTCGCGTTGCCCGTCACCATACAAGAAGGTGCCGCCGGGCCGACGCAGGCAGGATTGCTGACGCTTCCGGTCACGGCGGATCAGGAAAATGTTTTCATACCCGCATCCCTGCCGAAGCAGGAAGCTTTCCCTTTGCCGGAAGGCTTTGCGCCCGTACCGGCGAGCGAACTGATGTCTCCGCCGCAGGCCGCGCCGAGGCAAGAGGTTATTCCCGCACCGCCTTCGCCCGGGCCGGAGAATAGCCCATGAAACGCGTGATTGTTTTCCTCTGTCTTTTTCTGTTGCCACACCCGGCGCATGCGGTCTGTGTCAGTCTGGCTTTCGGCACTGTGCCGTCGCTGACGACGTTTGAGGGCGGCCAGGGCGGCTACGGCGTCTATGACCCGCAGGAGTATCTTCAGACCGTCAGCTTTCAGGTGACAGAGGGCGCGAACGGCGCGGCTTGCGAGTATTTTGTCACGCTGAGCGCGGGACAATCGGGCAATTTCAATCAGCGCAAAATGTCGGAAATGACCAATTTCCTGAACTACAATGCCTACACCAACAGCGGAAAAAGCAGCATTTTCAAGGCCCTGCCGACCGCGACGCAAAGCGAGACTATCAGCGGCAGTTTTCCGATCTCTCTCGCGCTGACACAAACCAATACACATCAATTTTTCTGGACGATCAATCCGCAGCAGGTGGTTCAAGCCTCCGGCATGCCTTATGCCGACAACACATTGACGCTCAGCCTCTACAGCGGTCTTTTGACTCTCAACCCCACTTTGGTTGCTACCAAGACCATCACATTCCAGACGCATGTGGATAGCAGCGTCGATGCATCGCTCGTCGAATCCGGCAAACCGTTCGACATATCCGAAACAACGCAGTTGATTGATTTCGGCAATCTGGAAAGCGGCGAGCAGCGCGGCTTCGACGTGGTGGTGCGTAGCAACAACGGCTATGCCGTGACGATGCAATCGCAGAACAACCAACTCCTCGTGCATCAACGTGCGCCCACAGTGGCCGATACGGTCGCCTATGACGTCATCTTCAATGGCGGCGGCGTCGATCTCTCCACCGGAGCGCCGGTGCAGGTGATTAGCGGCACAGGCACGACGCCCGCGACCGGCACCGCCTTTCCCATCGAGTTCACCATCGGCACCATCTCCGGCGTTGAAGCCGCGGGCACCTATTCCGATGTCATCAATGTGGAAGTTACAGCCAACTGAAGGAGGAAAGAATGCCCATTCGAACCGTCGATCCGAAAGTTCTGCACCGCTGGGTCAATGAAGGCGGCGCCACGCTCATCGATGTGCGCGAACCGGTGGAATACCGGGGAGAAAATATTCCGGGCGCGATGCTGGTGCCGCTTGCCACCGTCTCGAAGGAAACCATGCCCGATCACGCAGGCAAGAAACTTGTCGTGCATTGCCAATCCGGCAAACGCGCAGAGGCAGTGGCCAAAAAACTGCTGGAACAAAATCCTGATCTTGAAATTTATAATCTCGAAGGCGGTATCGCCGCATGGAAAAACGCGGGGCTGGCAACCAACAAAGCGGGAGGCTTCTTCCTGCCGCTCGACCGGCAGGTGCAGCTTGCCATTGGCCTTTGCGTTCTGACCGGCAGCCTGCTCGGCTATTACGCCACACCCGCCTTTTTCATGTTGAGCGGTTTCTTTGGCCTTGGCTTGATGTTCGCCGGAATCACCGGCTGGTGCGGTCTCGCCATGCTGATGGCGCGCATGCCGTGGAACCGGATGTCCGGCCCCACATGCAAACCGTAGGAACGATCATGAATATCGAATCTTTCTTCGACAAGGATACATCGACTGTCACTTATATCGTTAGCGATCCCGCGGCCAAGTGCTGCGCCGTCATCGATCCCGTCATGAATTACAATCCGGATGCCGGAAAAACCTCGACAATGGCGGCCGACAGGATCATCGATTTCATAAAGCAAAAAGGCTTTACGGTGGAATGGCTGCTCGAAACCCATATCCATGCCGATCATCTGACGGCAACGAGTTACCTGAAGGAAAAGCTTGGCGGGAAAACCGGCATCGGCAGCAGGATTACCGAAGTACTCGAACATTGGGTGCCGTTGTTCGGCACCACGCATGATACGCCGATGGACGGCTCGCAATTCGATCATCTGTTCGAGGACGGCGAAACTTTCACGATCGGCAATCTCGATGTCAAAACCATTCATACACCGGGCCACACGCCGGCCTGCGTCTGCTATCTGATCGGCGATGCCATATTCGTCGGCGACACGCTCTTCATGCCTTACGTGGGCACGGCGCGCACCGATTTTCCTGGTGGTGATGCCGCTTCCATGTACCGCTCGATCCAGAAAATCTTCGCGCTGCCGGACACCACGCGCATTTTCACCTGCCATGATTATCCGCCCGAAGGCCAAAGTCCGGCATGGGAAAGCACGGTCGGCGGGCAGAAAAAGAAAAACGTGCTTATCAACGAAAATGTCAGCCAGGCGGAATATGTCAAAACCCGCAACAAGCGCGACGAGGGCAAAGCCGTGCCGCGCCTTCTGCTGCCATCTATCCAGATCAATCTGCGCGCGGGAAAGTTGGGGGGAAAGGAAAGCAATGGCGCGTACAACGTC
>JAATFY010000041.1 GCA_015654915.1 Rhodospirillales bacterium | reverse complement strand
TCTGATGTCGAATAATTTGAGGTTATTGGGCGGCGAGACCGGAACCGGTTTCAGACAGCCGGGGATTTTACCTTCGATAAGCTGCCGGGCAAAGACGGGCCCATTTCCACGATCGCCGTCCGTTTTATAGATCAGCATCTGCACCGGCATATCGCACATGACGACAAGCCCCGCGCCGCGTGTTGCCGCGATGGCTTTGGCCTCAGCGGGATCGCGCGTGGTGAAAAAACGCATCGCCTCCGTATTGCCGGTAACATTGGTATGATAAGGCCCCGCCAGCACGCTATGCGGTGTGCGGAAGAGAAGCTCCGGCCCCTCGTTGATGGTGTTGATGATAAGGCGCGGATGTTTCCCGTATGCTTGCGGATCGTCGAGCAATTCCACCAGCGTATGCATATCGCATCCGGCCGAGGCAGATGGCGAAACTTCCGTCATGGTGGCGTCGCTATAGTCCCCGGCGATTGTCGCGGACAACGGCGCGACCAGAAGCAGGAAGCCAAGTCGTAGCGTTCGGGCGATTTGCGCGCGGCTTCCGGATTTCGTTTTTTGCATCCAGTCGTGCCGCACCATGGCCGTCAGCGGCAGGACGGCGAATGCCTGCGCGAAATAAAGAAAACGCGCCTGATAAAAGGTCGCCAGCCCTGCGGCTACCAGCGTAAGAAACGCGGTCATGCCCCATAGCCAGCGTTGGCCGTTGCTTTTACTGCGCACCAGCATAAACAGCGCGGCAGCGAAGGCCGTCAGCGGCGCCAGCAGCGGCATAATCGTTTTTATCCACGGCGCATGAGGCCGCATCAGCGGCCACGCTTCGGGCGCCGCGGCAAAAATCAATTTCGCCAGCGCCGGATCCATGGCGCCGTACGGGCCGCCCGCAAGCGCGGGGAAGTTATGGAGAAAAAGAGAACCTGTAATGAAAGCGAGGCCAGTGCCGATAACAAAACGCGGCCATGGGGATGCTGTTCCAGCCGCCAGCGCCACGCCGAGAAAGCATCCGGCAAAACATCCGGCCATAATCACATAGACGATGGAATAAGCGAGGATATCGGCGTCGAAAAAATGCGCAGGCGAACGAGTTACCCCAAGTAATGCAACGCTGACGAGGAAAAAACTTACCGCAAAGACTAGACCGTTGCGGGCGGCTCTGCCGCCTTCCGCCATCGCCCAGACGCCGATGGCTGTCGTCAGAAGGCAGATGACGGCAATAAGCTCGAGCCCCAACACAAGTCCCAGCGCCAATAAACCACCGGTGGCAACCGGCCATAAAAAGGACGCAGGCTGCGTGATCATATGGACGATGCAGCCGAAGGCGATAACGGCAATCAGGACGACCAGCCCGTGATGATCGATATGCCCCGGCATGAACTGCGACATAAGGCTCGGGGAGAAAAACACGAAATAAGCCGTAAGGTCGGCCCATTTTTTGTCGATCAAAACATGCGCAATCCGGTGGAGTGCGAAAAGAAAAGCGGCGAAATAAAGCGGCGGGAGGATAGCAGCCGTGATGATCGCAGCGGAGACGGTTCCGAAACAGGGCTGGAGCAGAAAAATAAATCCGGCATAGAAACCGCTGAGGAGATGCGAATAATGCACCAGCGTGCCGTCCGGCGGGTTCATGCGGTGCTGGAACAGGTCGAACCACGCATGGCCCTTCAGCGCGTCGATGGCCTGAACCAGATAAAGATAATCGTCGGGGTCCAGCAGGTTGCCGTGCCACAGATCGAGCGATTTATTGAAAAGAAAAAACAGCGCATAGCAGAGCCAGACGATAACCGGCGCCCCTTTGAACGGCGGGGTCAGCAGCGCGTCGAACGCATCGGCAAGTCGGGAAAAACGCAGGGAGGACATAGGGCGAATGGTGGGGGGGCCGCCTTTTTTTGTCCAGAAGCATTATGTTTAACGCGGCAAAAAACCGTCCGGAAACATGAAACTAATTGAAGGACTGGTTTTTGCGGCTTTTGGCGCTAGGAAGCCGGAAACCGAGAAAAGAAACCCCATGGCCCAGAAAGCCCCCGACGTCTATCAAGGTAATGACTGGCTGACTTACCGTTGGCCGGTGGCGCAGGCGTTCGACACGCTGGATCGCATCCGCGACCTGTGTCGTCACGCCCCGATGATAGCCGGTTCGCTGCCGCATCTGCCGGGAACGTCTTCGCCGCGTTACGAAATGCCGGAGGAGGACGAGATCGAAATTTTCGGCATCATCGCCGAACTGTGCGACGACCTGTCGGGCGAACTTGACGCCGTGCAGGCCGATTTATTTCCCTATTTGCAAAACGACGCCGCGCAGCGCTGGATGGGGTTCGAGATGCGGCTGCATCTGAACGAAATGCGCGCCGTCGCGCGGCGCGAACACGAATCGCCGGACCCTTCGGACGCCGCTATCGATGTTCTCGCGGCCTTGGCCGCCCGTATCCGCGATCTGCTGCGGCATCTCGATCAATAATAAATACCGGTTTATCGGGCTGGCGTTGTTTCTTCCGCCGGCTGTTCCTGCGGTATCTCACCGCCCGCGGTTTTCCCGTGGCGCTGTTCCCACCGCGCATGACGGGCCTTATGATCGGCTTCCATCTTGGCGTGAAGGGTCTGCATTCTTTCGTGCAGCGCTTCCTGCTTCGCGTGCAGCGCCGTCCACTTATCATGGCAGGCCGTGCGTTCCTGTCCTTTCACATTCATGCATTGGGTTCTCAACTGGTCGTGTTCGCTTTCCAGCGCTTCGTGCTCGGCGCGGATTTTTTCCATTTCTTCCCTGTATTCCTGCCGCTCCACATTGCCTTTTGGCAAGGCTGTGACGGCTGGCGCTGCCGTGTTGCCCGCCTGCTGGGCCTGAACGGGAATGGCAAAAGCCAGCGGCAGCGCAAGCGCCACAAGGCAGAATATTTTCTGGAATCCGTACATGGTTTCTCCGGGGTTGATTGTCGGGCGACTTCTTCGCCAGAAGCTGATTGTCACAAAATTAAGACTGAACTATGGCATCGGTTGGATCGAAAGCCTGAGTTTCCGTCACGATTCTGTCAAGCCGGACATCGTGCGTGGCGGCGGGCACTTCCGGAACCTCCTGACAGGCAAAACCGACACCTATGGCCAGAATTTTCCGGTGGCGGCGAAGCTCATGCAGGGTACGGTCATAGTAGCCGCCGCCGTAACCGAGCCGGTGGCCGCGCCGGTCGAAGGCCAGCAGCGGCACCAGCAGGATATCGGGTTCGGCCAGCGGGGCCGTCGTTTCGGGCTCCCTAATGCCGAACGCGTTCGCCGCAAATTTATCGCCATCCTTGTGTATCCGAAAAACGAGCGGGGCAGTTGCGCCGCCCATGACGGGAAGGGCGATGGTGTGCCCTTGCGCCCGGAGCGCCGCGACTAATGCCGCCGGATTTATTTCATTGCCGCGCGCGCTGTATCCGGCGATCACGCTTTGCGGCGGCAGCGCAACCGCTTTCAGGAAATTGTCGCGCAACGCTAATCCGGCGTCGGGATTTTTCGCGCATGCCTCGGCGCGGATTTTTTCCATCGCGCGTCGCATGTCGCGCTTGGCAGAGAGAAGGGGGTTGGGGGACGGATCGCTCATGGGAAAAACTTATGTTCTGGTCCCCGAGGCCTGTCATCTGTCTTCGGAAAGCGGAAGGCTCCACCTCGACCGGTGATATGCTATCCTCCATGGCCTGCATAAGCAGGTGGGCACCATATAACCAAACCACGGTCTGGTCAGGGACAGTTCCCTAGAGTTCTAATTATCGGCCCTGGGGATTGTGCTATCTGTCGCGTCGCGCAGAAGCCTTCCACAAACTAATTTAGGCGCGCCCTACCTGAGATGCAATATGCGCGATGCGCTGATGCAGGTGTTCGACGGCGGCAACCATCAAATCTTCGTCCTGAGTCAGGGTGTTACGGGCATTCTGATGGACGTCGAATAATTGGTCGGCGAGGTGGAGGCAGGTCAGCATAAGGAGGCGGGGCTCGGTGGTATTGCCGACGCGGCCGGCGACATCTTTCATTTTGCTTTCGACGAACTCGACCAACTGCTTGAGGCGCTGTTCCTCGCCGGGGTCGCAGTTGACGCTGTATTCGCGGCCATAGAGGGTGACGGTGAGTTTCGACATGGCAGGCCTCTGGGTTAATGCCTCAGGATGTTTTCGACGTGATCGATGGTTTCGTCGAGCCGCGCGGCGACTTTCTGGGCCACGCCCAGAACGCCGGCTTCGCGGGTGCGGGTTTGCTTGACGATTTCGGCCTGCTTTTTCGCGGCTTCGCGGCGGGCGCTGGTGTCGAGGCCGATTTTATCCTCGAGGGCGAAAATGGCTTCGTCGAGATCTTCAAGTTTTTGCTTCAGACGTTCCATGGAGCCCCTCCGAATCTGGTCATGCTCAAGACTATGCCTTGCCCATATAGGCGTCAATCGATTCAGTGAGGTTGTAAAAGCGTTCTTATTAACCAGTTGCATGCCCTGTCCGGTTCCGGCATTTTGCGCTACAACTTATAAGCCTTTCATTATGGGATTACCGATGCCGCCTGCTTCTCTCACCGCCGTGCCCGCTATGCCCGCAACACCCGCTATCGATCCCATGCACAAGAATATGGCCAACGCCATCCGCGCGCTCGCCATGGACGCGGTCGAGCAGGCGAAGTCGGGTCATCCCGGCATGCCGATGGGCATGGCGGATGTCGCAACGGTGCTGTGGTCGCAATTCCTGCGCTTCGATCCCGAAAATCCCGCATGGCCCGACCGCGACCGTTTTATTCTGTCTGCGGGGCACGGCTCGATGCTGCTGTATGCCATCGGTTACCTGACCGGTTACAAGAAAATGACGCTGGAGGAGATCAAGAAATTCCGCCAGCTCGGCAGCCTGACGCCCGGCCATCCCGAACATGATGTCGAGATCGGCGTTGAGACAACAACCGGCCCGCTGGGGCAGGGCTTTGGCAATTCGGTGGGTTTTGCCTTGGCCGAACGTATCCTGAACGCGCGGTTCGGCGATACGCTCGTCGATCACCGCACTTTCGTGATCGCGTCCGACGGCGATCTGATGGAGGGCATCAGCCACGAAGCGGCATCGCTGGCGGGGCATCTGAAGCTTGGCCGACTGATCGTTTTTTACGACGACAATAAAATTTCCATCGACGGTTCGACGTCATTGTCTTTTACCGAAGATGTGCAGGCGCGTTTCCGCGCCTATGGCTGGCATGTGCAGGCTGTCGACGGCCACGATCCCGCCGCCATCGCTGCCGCGACACAGGAAGCACTCGCCGTCACCGACAAGCCTTCGCTGATCGCCTGCCGCACCATCATAGGCTTCGGGGCGCCCAACAAGCAGGGCACCCATCATTCCCACGGCGCCGCGCTTGGCCCCGACGAAGTCGCCGCCGCGCGAAAGCAATTGGGCTGGAACCATCCGGCTTTCGTGGTGCCCGAAGATATTCTTTCGGCGTGGCGCAAGACAGGGTCGCGCGGCAAGGCTGAACGCCAGGCGTGGCAGAAACGTTTTAACGAATCCAAGGAACGCGTGGAGTTTGATCGCGTCATGCAGGGGGCGTTGCCGAAAAATCTTGGCGAAACGCTCACGCAACTGAAACAGAAAATCGCGGCCGAGAAACCGAAGCATGCCACACGCCAGTCCTCCGGCGCGGTGCTGGAAGCGGTGTTGCCAATGATGCCGGAACTGATCGGCGGTTCCGCCGATCTGACGCCGTCCAACAACACGCAGGTCAAGAATTTCGGGCCGATTACGCCTGCCAACTATGGCGGGCGCTATATCCATTTCGGTGTGCGCGAGCATGCGATGGCGGCGGGCATGAACGGCATGGCGCTGCATGGCGGCGTGGTGCCTTACGGCGGTACTTTCATGCAGTTCGCCGATTATTGCCGTCCCTCCATCCGTCTCGCGGCCCTGATGCAGCAGCGCGTTGTGTTCGTGATGACGCATGACAGCATCGGCCTCGGCGAGGATGGCCCCACGCATCAGCCGGTCGAACATCTGGCGGCTTTGCGCGCGATACCAAACTTACTCGTGTTCCGTCCCTGCGACGGCGTCGAGACCGCCGAGTGCTGGGAACTTGCCTTGCAAAATAAAAACTGCCCGAGTCTTCTGGCGCTAAGCCGTCAGGGCCTGCCCACCGTGCGCGGTGCCGGCGAGGAAAATCTTTCGGCGCATGGCGGGTATGTTCTGGCGGAAGCGACCGGCCCGCGCCAGATGACAATTCTGGCGACCGGCTCCGAAGTGATGCTGGCGCTTGAGGCGCGTACGCAATTGCAGAAAGACGGCATCGCGACGGCCGTGGTTTCCATGCCGTGCTGGGCGCTGTTCGAAGAACAGACCGAGGATTACCGCAAGAAGGTTCTGGGTATCGCCCCGCGCATTGCCGTGGAAGCCGGTACCCGCCAGGGCTGGGAACGCTACATAGGCGAGAAGGGCGGCTTTGTCGGCATGGCGGGCTTCGGCGCCTCCGCCCCCGCCGAGCAGCTTTACAGGCATTTCGGGATTACGGTTGAGAATATCATTGCGTTGGCGAAGAGTATACAAAAATAATAAAATTCGGGCGGACAATTTTTATTTTATAGATTCATAGATGGTCGATTTAGTTGATTATTATCGGGCGCACAGACAGGCGAACTCGCTTGAAGCTGCGCTCGCCGTTCCTTCGCCGCCCGCAACTCCGATAGCGATCGACTATTCCCGTTTACCCAAGAGGATAGAAAGTCCAAAGAGCCCGTTTAAGGCGCTGTTTAACTCTGACTACACATTAAAACTTCCAAACGCCGAAGTCCTTTCTCCTTTGACAATTGAAGTGCTCAATTCAATGGCGGCTGCACGTTATGATCTGCACGCACTCACATACGAAATAGCCAGCTACAGGAATTTGGTAGTTCCCGCCCAACCCAGTGAGTGGCAAT
>JAATFY010000138.1 GCA_015654915.1 Rhodospirillales bacterium | reverse complement strand
TCATGCCGTGCGCAGCCGCGGGTCCAGCACTGCGTTCATCGCGTCGGCCAGCAGCGTCAGCGCGATGTAGATCAGCGCCAGCAGCAGCACGACCGACTGCACTACCGGGAAGTCACTCTTCAGGATCGATTCCCAGGCGAGATAACCGATGCCATGCAGCGCGAAGATCGTCTCGATCACGATCGAACCGCCCAGCATGAAGCCGAGCTGCACCGCCGCGATCGACACCACCGGCATCGCCGCGTTGCGCAACGCATGTTTCAGCACGATCGATGCCAGGCTCAGCCCCTTTGCCCGCGCGGTACGAATATAGTCCGAGGCCAATGCATCGATCATGCCAGCGCGCGTCAGCCGCATCAGCGCGGGGATCGCCGAGAACGCCAGCACGATGCCCGGCAGGATGTAGCCCTGCCAGGTATCGACGCCCGAGATCGGCAGCCATTGCAGCTTCAGCCCGAACCAGATGATCAGCACCAGGCACAGCCAGAAGCTGGGCATCGCCTGGCCCAGCAGCGCCACCAGCATGATCCCGCGATCCAGCAGCGTGCCCTCGCGCATCGCCGCCAGCACGCCCAGCGGGATCGCGGTCAGCAGCGCGATGACCAACCCGGTCAGCCCCAGGGTCAGCGTGACCGGCAGCCGGTCGCGCACGAGGTCCGCCACCGGCGCGCGATATTGATACGACCGCCCCAGGTCGCCCTCGGCCGCATGTGCCGCCCAGTCCAGGAACTGCACGGTCAGCGGGCGGTCGAGCCCATAATTCTTGCGGTTGATCGTCACGTCCTCGGGGGTGGCGTTCGGCCCGGCGATCGCTACGGCCAAGTCGCCCGACAGGCGCGTGAGGGTGAAGCTGACGACCAGGACCGTCAGGCACACCAGGATGGCGAGCGCCAAGCGTCGCAACAGAAATCGCAGCATGCAAGAAGCCTACGGGCCGCAACTGCCGGCAAGCAAGCGAAACGGCGAGCCTTGTCTGTTCGTCGTGGCCGGATTTGTTCCGGCCATCTGTCGCGGCAAGGTGCGGCGCGAGAT
>JAATFY010000124.1 GCA_015654915.1 Rhodospirillales bacterium | reverse complement strand
GTCGGCGAATGCCTGCGCAATGATCGTCTTGGCACTTGGCAACCGCCGCAGAGCGGCTGTACCGAAACAGAGGTGCGTTCACCCGAAGGGTTGATGAAGGCCGCCTTGCGCGAAAACCGGGAAGAACTCGGGTTCAAAAAACATGACCTGCTTTTTCTAGGCGCCGCCGCGAAACTGCTCGGTTATACCATGCGCGAACCGGATGAAAAATATCAGGCCACCCAATTGACAGTCGCCGCTTTTTTGGTGAGGGACGGTGCGACATGGGACCTCAATTCGCAACATAACGGCACGAAGGCCGAATTCGGAAACGCCAGATATGTCGAACTGGAAGCTATTCCCGATTTCGTGGCGCCGCACAAAAGAGATGCAATGGCCGAAGCCGCCGTTATTTTAAAGCCTTTTTCCGACGCCCTGAAGTTTTATGAAGATGTGCGCGTTCAAGCGGGAGTCGAAGCGTCGTTCGAGGAGTTGGGCAAAAAAATCCAAAGCTATCAAGATGTATGGAATGCTTCTGTTGTCGAGGATCTTCAGCCGACGATACCGATGTTTCACGGCAAGCTAAGTCGTTACGAGCCCATTACCTGACGGCGCGGACCACGGCGCGCAATCGCGCAATCGTTTCCTTTTCCGGCGTGCCGGTCAGATTATCGGGCTCGAAATGGCGCTGGAACGCCAGCAGCGCCGCGCGGGTGGCGCGGTCATAGGCGCCGGTGGCGGGGCATTCGTACCCGATTCCCCGCAACAGATTTTGCACTTCATCGTCATCGGCATGCGCGTAATCGGATGCTTGCGGTTCCGGCCACAGCCCGATGCCTTCCTTCGCCAGTTTCTGCCACGGAAAAAGTTCGCCCGGATCTTCCTTGCGTCCCGGCGCTATGTCGGCATGCGCCAATAGCGCGGTTAATGGCTTCATGCCGTGACGGCGCATGACATCCTGCATCAATTCTTTCAGCGCGGCGATTTGCTCGACAGGGAAGGGGCGATAGCCGAACTGGTGGCCGGGATTTACCAATTCGATGCCGATCGAGGCGCTGTTGATATCGGTAACACCGCGCCAGAAGCTTTTCCCCGCATGCCACGCGCGTTTGCCTTCATCGACCAGCTTGAAAACGCGCCCGTCTTCTTCGATCAAATAATGCGCGCTGACTTGCGACCGCGGATCGCATAGCCGGTTGAGGGCTTCCGTGCCCGACGCCATGCTGGTGTAATGCAGCACGATATATTGCAGGGGCGCCGCAGGATCGCGTTCGTTGAAATTGGGGGAGCTGTAACGGATGAGGCTCGGCATTACTTGATCCCTCTCATTTTACAGACGGCATCGTAAGCCACGTTGATGCGCTTCATTTTTTCGTTGGCCGTGGCGATGAATTCCGGCGGCATGCCCTGCGCCACCAGCTTGTCGGGATGATGTTCGCGGATCAGGGCGCGATAGGCAATCTTGATTTCTTCGACTGATGCTTCCTCGCGCAGGCCAAGGATGGCGTAGCTTTCCTGGGTTTCGTTGCGCGGTTTTTCGGTGCCGGGCAGATGGATGCCGGCGCGCGCGGCGGCGCGGGAAAAATCGTTGGCATCGAAATTGAAAATACCGCCGACGCGTCTCAGGAACTGCATTTCGGCGGGGCTGAGGCCTGCGCTGTCGGCGGCCGCGATGATGAACAACCCGCCGAGGATTTCTTCCAGAACCGAACGCGGAAAAGTTTGCGCCAGCTGGAAGGCGTAAGGCTCGAAACCCTGCGCGCTTTGCCGCGCCTGATCGAACAACCGGCCGATCATGGCTTCCTGCGCGGGCTTGACCTGAAACACGCGCTTGAAAGCTGCGATTTCGGCGCGGGTGACGCGGCCGTCGGCCTTGGCCATCTTGGCGCCCAGAACGATGACACCCATGGTAAAGGTCGCCTGCTGCACATTGCCGGCGAAATCATTGTAATAACCGGACAGGCTCGACCATGCGTTATCGTTGCCGGATTCGCGGTGAAGATCATGGACATGGCCGATGATAAAGCCGAGCGCGCCGCCGAGCGGCCCCGCCGCCGCCAGCCCCAGTATGCTTCCCATCACTTTGCCTGCAATCGGTTTCATGCGCTGCCGCCGTCCGGAATTCAGGATGAAACGATAATCATCCCCTTTTCTTGGGGACGATTATAAGGCATAATCGGCACATGAAAGCCAAAAAGCAGCATGGCCATCCCGAAGCGATTTTGCAAGCCGCCGGCATCCGTCCGACGCGGCAGCGTACGGCTTTGGCCGCGCTTTTGTTCGACGGTTGCGACAAGCATATGACGGCGGAACAAATTCATGCCGCCGTGCGTAAAACCAAGGCCCGCGTGGCTTTGGCGACGGTTTACAACACCTTGCATCAGTTCACGGCTGCGGGCCTTTTGCATGAAGTCATGATCGATTCGAACCGCGTTTATTTCGATACCAATATCGGCAACCATCATCATTTCTTTGATGAGGCTACCGGCGAATTGCACGATATTCCCGCCGACAATATCCATATCGCGCGTCTGCCCAAGACGCCGCCGGGCCGGAAACTGGACCGCGTGGACGTCATCATCCGCCTGCGTGCAGCCGCCCGCTAGGCGCCTTTCATAAGCCGCTTGACATAATTTAGAATAATTCTAAAATGAAGCCGTATCCGTTTTTGTCCAACTATGGAGGCCTCTCATGGCATCGCTCAAGGGCAGCAAGACCGTACAGAATCTGAAAGACGCTTTTTCCGGCGAAAGCCAGGCCAACCGCCGTTACCTTTATTTCGCCCAGAAAGCGGACGTGGAAGGCTATAACGACACCGCCGCCGTATTCCGCTCGACGGCGGAAGGCGAAACCGGCCACGCGCACGGGCATCTTGAATATCTGGAAGCCGTCGGCGATCCTGCGACCGGCAAGCCGATCGGCAAGACAACGGATAATCTGGCCGCCGCGATCCACGGCGAAACGCACGAATACACCGACATGTATCCGGGCATGGCCCGCACCGCGCGCGACGAAGGCTTTACGGAAATCGCCGAATGGTTCGAGACCTTGGCCAAGGCCGAGAAGTCGCATGCCGGACGTTTCCAGAAGGCGCTCGACGAGGTCAAGAAACCGTCCTGAACGCGTTCCGCGTTTTTCTTTCTGACGACGATTAACCGCTAACGACGGACGGCCCTCTTAAGCGCGAAGGCAGCCTCCATGCGCCTATCCGCCATCCGGTGGACTGGCAAAATCCCGACTTCTACAATGAGGCGGCGCTCGATACCGAACTGCGCCGCGTGTTCGAGATCTGCCATGGCTGCCGACGCTGCTTCAATCTGTGCGATTCCTTTCCGCGCCTGTTCGACCTCATCGACGCAACGCCGTCGGGCGAATTGCACGACGTGAAATCGTCCGATTTCAAGAAAGTCGCCGATGCCTGCACGCTTTGCGACATGTGCTTCATGACGAAATGCCCTTATGTGCCGCCGCATGAATTCAATCTCGATTTTCCGCATCTGATGCTGCGTTACCGCGCCGTCGAAATGAAAAAGGGCGAGGTCCCGCTGGTCGACCGGGAGCTGACCAAGACCGACCGCAACGGCGAGATTGCAAAATTCGTGGCGCCGCTCGCCAACTGGGCGACGTCGACCGACAACAAGCTGACGCGGCCGGTTCTGGAAACAGTTGCCGGATTGCATCACGAGGCGGCCTTGCCGAAATATGCCTCCAAAACCTTTGTCGCGCGCGCCAAGGATGAAGCGGCCGAAGTCAGCAAAGACGCGCCCGCCTATGGCCAGCGCAAAGCCGTGATCTATGCCACCTGTTCGATGAACTACAACGATCCCGATCTCGGTATGATCGCGCGGAAAGTATTGGCGAAAAACGGCGTGGCGGCGGATGTGGTCTATCCCGCCTGTTGCGGCATGCCGCAGCTTGAACAGGGCAACATCGCGCAGGTAGTGGAGAATGCCCGCAAGGTCGCCAGCGACATGCAGAAATATATTGAAGGCGGCTACGATGTTATCGCGCTGGTGCCGAGTTGCGCCCTGATGTTGAAGCTCGAATGGCCGCTCTTGGTGCCGAAAAACGATCCGGCCTATGGTCTGATCGAAAAACTCGCGCAGGCGACATTCGATCTCACGGAATACATCGTCGATATCGCCAAACGGCACGGGCTGGCCTCCGGCATGAAACCTTTGGCGGGTTCCGTCGCCCTGCATCTTGCATGCCACGCGCGCGCGCAGAATATGGGCGCCAAGGCCGCCGATATGCTGCGGCTTTTACCGCAGGCGGACAATATCACGGTGCTGGAGCGTTGCTCGGGGCATGGCGGTTCGTGGGGCGTAAAGAAAGACAATTTCGAAGTGGCGCTGAAAGTCGGCAAGCCCGTCGCGACTAAAGCCGCCGCGGTATTGAAAGAAGCCGAGGAAAAGCAGCAGCCGGCTTTTGTGGCGTCAGAATGCCCGCTGGCCGCCATGCACATCGTGCAGGGCGTAGAAAGATTGGGCGGTGCCGCGCCGAAAACGGCGCCGCGCGCATGGCATCCGATCGAAATTTTTGCCATGAGCTACGGCATCACGCGGGAGGTAGCATGAAACACCAGGTAACCGCCGCCGACATCCTGTCGCCCGAAGATTACGCGCGCGTCCGCGACGAAAAACGCGCGGCCATCAGCGCGTTGAAACAGAACCGGCGCGTGCCGGTCGGCCCTTACGCCGCCTTTTATTTTGAAAACTACGACACCATATGGCTGCAGGTGCAGGAAATGCTGCGTATCGAAAAAGGCGGCGACGAACAGTTGGTTGACGAATTGCGCGCCTATAATCCTCTGATCCCCAACGGGAGCGAATTGACCGCTACGGTCATGTTCGAAATACCGGATGCCGCGACACGCGCGCGGGTGCTGGCGGCCTTGGGCGGCGTCGAAAACACGATGGAATTACGTTTCGGAAACGAAAAGATAGCCGGAAAGGCCGAGCAGGACCTCGATTACACATCGGCCGAAGGCAAGGCGTCGTCGGTCCAGTTCGTGCATTTTCCTTTTACGGATGCGCAAATAAAAATATTCCGCGCGCCGGAAACCGAAGTGACGCTCGCCATCACGCATCCGAATTATGGACACATGGCGATCCTGTCGCCACCAATCAAGCAAGAACTTACCCGCGATTTCGATTAATCTTTCGATAACCTTGCCTGCGTAAGGTCGCTGCGTGATTCGCGGCGATAGCGGGTTTTTCCGGCATGGATCTTCAAAGTCTTTTTGATTTCCGCATACCACCACAAGGCGAATTGCCGCCTATACCGCCTCTTTCTCTCGTTCCCAAACTAAGCGATCATCCCCAGATCATTTTCCATTTTGATCTTCCGCAAAGTTTGTGGGTTGTTCACGGCGACGGCATCGTGCGGGAAGAAAAGAACTTCACCCATGTGAACGTAACTCTGCGGCATCCGGACAAGGCTCCTGTCACCACGGCCTTCGGTCCCAAATGTTTCGTCAGCAAGTATGAAGAAGGGGAAATCCGCCTGATCCATCCTGTCGTGGATGAAAAAGACAAGCTGGATTTCACGGGCCTCGTCAACAAACCGGATTGGCAAAAAGTGCTGGATGTTAATTTGCGGAAACGCGTGGCCGGCGAAATCTGTAACGAAGCATGGCGCTACGCTGATTCCCATCTCATCGTCACCATGACCGACCGCCAGTTTCTGGAGACCGAGCGGGAAATGAACAGATGGATGAACGATGATGAACGGCTTTACCAGATTATAGGTTTGGCAGCGGCGAATTGCGGCACTTACGCGACTTCCATGGGCCGCGCGGGAGGAGGGCCTTTTTCGCCGATACGATATCTTTGCCCGTGGCCGGTTCTGATCGCCAACGAGATAGAAAGGAACGCCAAAGCCCAAAGAGCGCGAAAAGGCGTATATTATGTGCCGCGCGCAGAAACGGCGCTTATGTTCGCCCGCGCCCGCGACGAGTTTGCGCCTCTTGATCGCAGGCGTGATTCTTATGGTGATGAAGCCCATGTACCGCATGCGAGAACACCGGTAGCATCAGGCATGATTCTGGAAGCTGCCTGACCAAAACCACATGTCGTCCGTCAAACAAAAATTCCTTATGTGCGCGCCGGATTATTTCGGCGTCGATTACGTCATCAATCCATGGATGGCGGCGGGGCTTGGCGCCATCGATGCCGTGCGCGCCAAGCGGCAATGGGAGAATCTGAAGCTTGCGCTGGAAAAACAGGCCGGACTGGTTTTCGTGCCGCCGCAGGCGGGGTTGCCGGACATGGTTTTCAGCGCCAATGCGGGAATGGTTCTGGATAAAAAGGTGGTGGTCAGCCGTTTTCGTCCGCGGGAGCGGCGCGGCGAAGAACCTTTCTTTCGTAGCTGGTTCGAACAAAACGGTTTCGAGATTCTTCCGTGGCCCGAGGATGTCTTGTTCGAAGGCGCCGGCGATGCGCTGCTGGATCGCGGCCAGCCGCTTATCTGGGCCGGATACGGGGTACGTTCCGATGAGGCCGCCCCGCCGCTTCTGGAAAAAACCTTCAAGCGCCGCACTATTGGATTACGCCTGGTCAATCCGCAATTTTATCATCTCGATACCTGCCTGTGTCCGCTGGAAGGCGGCTATCTGGTGTATTATCCG
>JAATFY010000168.1 GCA_015654915.1 Rhodospirillales bacterium | reverse complement strand
CCGCCGCCCGCGAAGCGGCGCGCCCCGTTATCAGCCGCGATACGGGCATCCGATGAAATTTTTTCTTGCTTTTATAATAGGCGCGTTTCTGTTGTGCAGCCTTCCGGCGTATGCAACGGCCATCGAAGAAGTGACAAGCAAGGGCGGCGTCAAAGCGTGGCTGGTGGAAGACCGCAAATTGCCATTGATCGCCATGCAGTTTGCCTTTCGCGGCGGCGTCGAGCAGGACCCTGCCGATAAACAGGGCCTCGCCAACCTGACGATGGATTTGCTGACCGAAGGCGCGGGGCCGTATGATGCCGCGGCCTTCCAGCAGGAACTGGCCGACCATTCAATTGCGCTGCGCTTCGAAGGCGGGCGCGACGCGCTTTTCGGAAGCATTAAAACGCTCAGCGCCGATAAAGATACCGCCTTCGATCTGTTGCGTCTCGCGCTGACCCAGCCGCACTTCGACAAGGCCGAGATCGAGCGTTTACGCAGCCGGCAACTTGCTGCCCTGCGCTCGCAACTCGGCAATCCCGGCTGGCAGGCGCGTTATGCCCTGTTCCAGAAAATTTTCGGATCGCATCCTTACGGTGAGCGCCGTCTGGGCTCGACGCAGAGTTTGCAAGGGTTGACGCACAACGATATCCGGAATTTTGCCGCGGCGCATCTGGCGCGGGACAATCTCGTGGTTGCGGTGGCGGGCGATATAACGCCGAAGCAGCTTGGGCCGCTGCTTGATCGTGTATTCGGCAACCTGCCGCGTCACCCTAAACTGGAGCCCATTACCGAAGTCGTCTGGCCCACAGAAACGGCGATTGTTCTGGTGCCGCGCGACGGCACGCAAACCGAACTTCTGTTCGCCATGCCGGGGCCGAAGCGCGACGATCCCGACTGGTATGCGGCCGAGATCGCCAATTATATTCTGGGCGGCGGCGGTTTTTCGTCGCGCCTGATGCAGGATGTGCGCGACAAAAAAGGCCTGACCTACGGCATCGGCATGGATTTGTCGCCGATGGAACATGGCGGATTTATCGCCGGCGAGGCGGCAACGGATAACGCCAAGACCGGACAGGCGTGGGATATCGCGCGCGATACCATGCGGCGGTTCTTCAAGGACGGCCCGACGGACAAAGAAATCGATGCCGCCAAGGATTACCTGACCGGCGCCCTGCCGCTAGCCATGACTTCGACCGACGCCATCGCCCGCGCGCTGGTCGAAATACAGATGGAGCATCTGGGGCGCGATTATTTCGACCGCCATACCGCCCTGATCCGTCAGGTAACAAGGGACGATGTCGAGCGCGCTGTCCGGCGCTGGTTCGATCCGGATAAACTCACGCTCGGCATGGTCGGCAAGCCCGAAGGCATCGCGCCGACGCAAACAAAAGAACTGACGCGGAATTAGAATGGGCGAAGATTTGGCATCAAGTCCGGCGTGGCAAAATCTTCTGAAGCATAGGGAAGAACTGAAATCCGCGCATCTGGCGGATATCGTTCTCGGCGATCCACGGCGTCTGGAAAACAGCGAATTGGCGCTGGACGGATTGCGGCTGAATTATGCTCTTCAGTTCATAACGCCGAAGACCGTCGAATTACTTGTCAAACTGGCGCAACAGCAAAATCTGGAAGGCAGACGCGCCGCCATGTTTCGTGGCGACAAAATCAACTTTACCGAAAATCGCGCGGCGCTGCACACCGCCTTAAGGCAAAAAAACGACCAGCCGGTTTATGTCGATGGCCGCGACATTATTCCGGATGTCAGGGCAATGCGCCGGAAGATGGCAGGATTTGTTGGCGATGTACGCGAGGGGCGTTGGAAGGGCGCGACCGGCCAGCCTGTTCGCGCCATCGTCAATATCGGCATCGGCGGTTCGGATTTAGGACCGCGAATGGTCGTGAAAGCGTTGGCGCCTTATGCGTCGGGCCCGCAGGTGCATTTCGTCGCCAATGCGGATGCGTTCGAGCTTACCTCCGTTCTCAAAAATTGCGATCCGGCGCAGACGCTCTTTGTCTTGGTGTCCAAGACTTTCACCACGCAGGAAACGCTTCTGAACGCGCAAACGGCGCGGCGCTGGCTGGCCGAAAAACTGGGTGAAAAGGCCGTAGCGCAGCATTTTATTGCCGTTTCGGCTAACTCCGCCGCGGCGGAAAAGTTCGGCATTCACGGCGACAATATATTCCCGGTCTGGGATTGGGTCGGCGGCCGTTTCAGCCTGTGGTCGGCGGTGGGGCTTAGCGTTGCCTTGGCGGTCGGCATGGAGAATTTCGAAAAACTGTGCGACGGCGCCGCCGCCATGGACGAACATTTCCGCTCTGCACCTTTTGCGCAAAACATACCGGTGATGCTGGCGCTGCTCGGTATCTGGAACCGGAATTT
>JAATFY010000073.1 GCA_015654915.1 Rhodospirillales bacterium | reverse complement strand
GTTCATGCCCGCGCCGCCAAAAACCACGCAATCCGGAAAGACCTTATCCGGCAAGACCGTTACCAGCAAGCTGGCGACGGGCTCGAAGCCGCGGGCGGCGCGCACCTGCGTCCTGCATCTGTGTTCCGATCTGGAGCCGGGTGATCCGGCGCGCGAAACGGTCGATCTTGCCGTGCTCACGCAGCGCGGCGGCTGGCGCGCCTTAATCGCCTCGAACGGAGGGCTTCTGGTTCTGGAGGCCGAACGCGCCGCCGTGCGCCATACCCGCATGCCGCTGGGGAAGCGCGGCGTTCTGGTGGGCTGGCGCAATCGCGCCCATATCGAAGCGCTGATCCAGCGCGAACGGCCTTCCCTTATCCACGCGCACGGCATCGAGGCGTTGTCGCACGTTATCGGCCTCTGCCGCCTGCATCACTTGCCGCTGGTGGTCGATCTTACACAGCCCGTGACGGACGACGCACGAACACAGCGCCTATTGAAACAGCTTGAGGATATGCAGGCGCTTTTGCGCGTGCCGTCCGATTATATGGCCATGCATCTGCGCGAGGTTTTCCATCTGGCGCCCGAGCATATAGCGACCATTCCGCCCGGCATCGATATGCGCTGGCACGACGCGGGCGGCGTCAGCCCCGAACGGCTGCAATCGCTGAGCCGGTTGTGGCGGTTGCCGGAACAAGCCACGGTTCTTCTGGTGCCGATGCCGCTGGCAGCCGGAAGTGGGCACCAGCAATTTCTCGCGGCTCTCGCCAAACTGAAACGCAACGACGTTTTTACCGTTCTGGTCGGCGACGAACGTCACGCGCCCGGCATGCGCGCCGAGGTGGAACAGCTTGTCAGCCGCTGCCGGCTCGACGGCAAAGTGATCATGCCGGAATATTGCCTCGACTGGCCTGCGGCCTGCTGGCTGGCCGGTATCGTCGTGGCGCCGAATGTCGCGCCGCGCGGGCAAGTGACGGAGCTTCTGGCGGCGCAAGCCATCGGGCGGCCCGTCATTGTCACCGATTGCGGCGCCAATCCCGAGATGGTGCTGAACGGCGAAACGGCATGGGTGGTTCCGCCGGATGATATCCCCGCGCTGGCCGAAGCCCTGCGCGAAGCGATCGAGCTTCATACCGCGCAACGCGTCGATCTGGCCGAGCGCACGCGCAATTTCATCGCCGACGCTTTTCCGCAGGAAGCGTGGTTTAACGCGATGATGGACGTGTATGAAGCGCTGCTGCACCCCTCGGTGCGGACGAGATCGAAAGCGGCCTAAACCACCATCCCGATATCCTTGAGTTGCAACAGGAGCTCGCAGGGCGCCTGCGCGATCCGGCTTTTGACCAGCGCCGCGATGCGGGCTTCGAGCGTGTTGAAGCATTTGCGGAATTTCCATTCCATCACGTCGGCTTTTTCGGCCGACAATGGATCGTCGACCGGCCAATGCACGCGCACCGGATTGTTGGGCCAAGCGGGGCTATAGGCCTGCGCCTCTTCCGACAAGGTGACAATCACATCGACCTTCAGCAGGTGGGCGGCGGCGAGAAACTCGCCCCAGCCTTTGGCATGCAACCCATCGGTCGGAACGCCTTCGGCGGTCAGGAGCGCCAGCGCATGCGGATGCACGGCATGCAGGGATTTGTATCCGGCGCTGCGGGCGTTGAAACGGTCGCCGCCTTTCTGGCGCAGCAGCGCTTCGGCCAGAATGCTGCGGGCGGCATTTCCGGTGGAAAGAAACAGCACGGTCAGCGGGGTAAAGTTCATTACCTGTTAATCCCTTCAGGATAGCGGCCAAAGCCGAATCACGCGTTAAGACTCTTGTTACGCGTTCCGGATTCCACGCGTCAATCGGTTGCCGTCACAATATCCATGCACGTTGCACATTAGACTCACCTCGGCTAAAAACTTTCCATGGAACACGCATCCCGCGCCGCATCATCGCCCCTGCGCCTCACTTTGCCCGACGGCAGCGTGAAGGAATTTTCCGGCCCCGTAACGGGTCTGGAACTGGCGGCGTCGATCGGCAAAGGCCTTGCCGCCGCCGCGCTGGCCGTCAAGCTGGACGGCGAGATGCGCGACCTGATGCGCCCCATCGAGCATGATGCCAGGGTGGAAATCGTCACGCGCAAATCGCCGGATGCGCTCGAGCTTATCCGCCACGACACGGCGCATGTTCTGGCCGAAGCGGTGCAGGAACTGTTTCCCGGCACGCAGGTCACCATCGGCCCCAATATCGAAAACGGATTTTATTACGACTTCGCCCGCGACCAGCCCTTCAGCCTTGACGATTTCCCAAAGATCGAGGACAAAATGCGCGCGATCATCGCCCGCGACGAAAAACTGGTGCGCGAAGTCTGGAATCGCGACGAAGCGGTCGAATATTTCAAAAACACAGGCGAAAATTACAAGGCCGAGATCGTCCACGATTTACCCGCGAATGAAGACGTTACAGTTTATACGCAGGGCACATGGAAAGATTTATGCCGCGGCCCGCATATGCCCTCGACCGGCAAGATCGGCACCGCCTTCAAGCTGCTGAAGCTCGCGGGCGCTTACTGGCGCGGCGACAGCAAGAACCCGATGCTGCAGCGTATCTACGGCACCGCATGGCGCGACGAAAAAGAACTGAACGCCTACCTGACCATGATCGAGGAAGCCGAGAAACGCGACCACCGCAAGATCGGCAAGGAACTCGACCTGTTCCATTTCCAGGACGAAGCCGCCGGCAGCGTATTCTGGCATCCGAAGGGCTGGACGCTTTACCGCGCGCTTGAAAACTATGTCCGCCGCCGTCTCGATAAATCCGGCTATGTCGAAGTGCTGGCCCCGCAACTGATCGACAGCAGCATCTTCAAGGCCTCGGGCCACTGGGATCTGTACGGCGACAATATGTTCAAGATTACGGTACCGCCGCGAAACGGAGAAAGTGGGGGGGGCGACGGCGAGCCGAAGCAGATCGGCCTCAAGCCGATGAACTGCCCGGGCCATGTGCAGATTTTCAAGCAGGGCATAAAAAGCTACCGCGACCTGCCGATCCGCATGGCCGAGTTCGGCATGTGCCACCGCAACGAAGCGCATGGCGCGCTGCATGGCCTGATGCGCGTGCGGCAGTTCGTAACAGACGACGCCCATATTTTCTGCACCGAAGACCAGATTCAAAGCGAAAGCGTGGCTTTTTGTGAATTGCTGCGCTCCGCCTATACCGATCTGGGTTTCGAGATTGCGCGTGTGCGGCTTGCCGACCGCCCCGAAAAACGCGTCGGCAGCGACGCAGTCTGGGACAAATCCGAACAGGCGCTGCATCGGGCGCTGAAGAGCGCCAACCTTCCCTATGACATGAATCCGGGCGACGGCGCGTTCTACGGTCCCAAGATCGAATTTTACCTGCGCGACGCCATCGGCCGCGAATGGCAATGCGGCACGTTGCAGGTCGATTTCAATATGCCGGAGCGGCTCGATGCCACCTATATCGGCGAGGATGGGCAGAAGCACCGCCCCGTCATGCTTCACCGCGCCATCCTCGGCTCGATGCACCGCTTCATCGGTATTTTAGTCGAACATTATGTCGGCAAATTCCCGCTCTGGCTGGCGCCGATCCACGCCGTAATCTGCACCATCACCAACGACGCCGACGGTTACGCGCAGGAAGTTTATCAGACCCTGTCGGACGCGGGGCTGCGCGTGCAGATGGATACGCGCCCCGAAAAGATCAACGCCAAGATCCGCGACCACAGTTTGCAGAAAATTCCGCTGATCCTCGTCGTCGGCAAGAAAGAAGCCGACGCCAAGACCGTGGCGCTGCGTCGCCTCGATGGCGAAGCGCAGGACATCATGCCGCTGGCCGAGGCCGCGCGAAAACTGGCGCAGGAAGCCCTGCCGCCGGATATGAATCACGCCGGTTGACGAAAGCCCTGTTTTCCTTGATTGTGTGCGGCCTGCGCGGGTTTAAGGCCCGTAGGCGCGAAACTTTCGAAGGAGTTTAACATCGTACGTCCACCTGTAAGCCGGGACCGATCCGAAGCCCCCCGGCGTGAAAAAGACGATGGCCCCCGTGTCAACGGCGCCATCACCGCCCGTCAGGTTCGCGTTGTCGATGCCGACGGAGAAATGCGCGGCGTCATGACCGTGCGCGAAGGCATCACAATTGCCGAGGAAGCCGGTCTCGATCTGGTCGAAATTTCCCCCAACGCCGAGCCGCCCGTTTGCAAAGTGCTCGATTACGGCAAATACAAATACGAGATGCAGAAGAAGGCCGCCGAAGCGCGCAAAAAGCAGAAAGTGATCGAGCTGAAGGAAATCAAGCTGCGCCCCACGATCGACGACCACGACTTCGCCATCAAGATGAAAAGCGCCAAGGCGTTTCTGGCCGAAGGCGACAAGGTCAAGATCACGCTGCGTTTCCGGGGCCGCGAAATGGCGCATCAGGAAGTCGCCTATCAGGTCATCGCCAAGGTGCGGGCCGAACTGGACTCTCTCAGCAAAGTCGAATCCGAGCCGAGCTTCGAAGGCCGGCAGATGGTTATGATTCTGGCGGCGAAGTAACCTAACGTCATTCCGGACAAGCCGCGAGCCTTGCGAGCGGCGCGATCCGGGACCCAGAGGGTATCTCTCCAAGAACCGTAAGGAGATTGCGCTCTAGCTGCATCACCAGGAACAAAACCATTTTGTCGTATCTTGCGGAAAGTTTGTCTGGATCCCGGCTTTCGCCGGGATGACGAAAAAAGAAGGCCCGTATGCTTCCCACCGTTTCCACCGTACGCGATTTGCGCCTGTCGCTTCTGCCCTGGCGCGAGGCCGGCGAAACCGTCGCGCTGATCCCGACCATGGGCGCCCTGCATAAGGGCCACGCGGCGCTGGTGACGGCGGCGCGGAAAGTGGCCAAACGCACGGTGACCAGCATCTTCCTCAATCCGACGCAGTTCGCGCCGAACGAGGACTTAAGCAAATACCCGCGCCGGATCGAGGCCGACTGGAAGCTTCTGGTCGAGGCCGGATGCGATCTTTTGTACACACCGTCGGTGGAAGAAATGTATCCGGAGGGTTTCTCTGCGGCGATCGATCCCGGGCCTCTCGCTACAATTCTGGAAGGCGCGCACCGGCCGGGCCATTTCAACGGCGTCGCCACCGTGGTGGTCAAGCTTCTTTTGCAGGCGATGCCCGACGTGGCTTTCTTCGGCGAAAAAGATTACCAGCAGCTTCTGATCATCCGCCGCGTCGCGCGCGATCTGGATATTCCCGTGCACATCGTCGGCATTCCCATCGTGCGCGATGAAGACGGCCTCGCCTGCTCTAGCCGCAACATTTATCTCTCACCCGACGAGCGCATGCGCGCCCTCGCCCTGCCGCGCAGTTTGGCGGAGGCCGCGCAGAAAATTTTCGAAGGACAGGATATCGAAGCCGTCCTGAAAGACGGGCTCAAGCATCTCGCCGCCGCGGGCTTTACCGTCGATTATCTGGAGCTGGCGGATGCCCAAACCCTCGCGCCGGTACGAGAGCTGAAAGCCCCTGCACGCCTGCTGGCCGCCGCCCGCATAGGCGCGACACGCCTTATAGATAACAGGGCTGTTGACAGGCCATAAGAACTAAAGTAGAACATTCATATTCCCGTTTTGTTCTTATCTCCTCCCTTTGACCGAGGTGCCCCATGCTGACGCGCAAGCAAAAAGAACTCCTGCTCCTGATCCGCGACCGGATGGCCGTGGACGGCGTTCCGCCCTCGTTCGACGAGATGAAGGACGCCCTCGGCCTCAAATCCAAGTCCGGCATCCACCGGCTGATCACGGGGCTTGAGGAACGCGGTTTCATCAAGCGCCTGCCGCACCGCGCCCGCGCGCTCGAAATCACACGCATGCCCGAAGGCATGGAAGCCAAAGCCGCCAAATCACCGGCGCGCAAGTCGCGCATGCCGAGTATTTCCGGCTCGAACATATCCATGCCCGACATGGCGGCCATCGCCGCGGCGCAGAGCGTCAATCTTCCGCTCTATGGGCGCATCGCGGCCGGACGGCCGATCGAGGCGATGCGCGACCCCAACAGCAATATCGACGTGCCGCTCGGCCTGATTGCCACACGCGGCAAGTTCGATCCGTCCGAGCATTACGCGCTCGAAATCTCCGGCGATTCCATGATCGAAGCCGGCATCATGGACGGCGACCGCGTCATCATCCGCAAATGCGATACCGCCGAAAACGGCGCGATTGTCGTAGCACTGGTGGACGATAACGAAGCGACGCTGAAGTATCTGGAGAAACGCGGCGGCCAGATCGCACTGAAACCCGCCAACAAGAATTACGAAACCCAAATCTACGCGCCCGACCATGTGCAGGTGCAGGGCAAGCTGGTGGGGCTGGTGAGAAGGTATTAACCATACCTGCCTCTTATTCTAAGGATAACCATTCCTCTATTTGACATTCCCTAGCGTTATATTAGCATCCCTTCTTGTGGTTATTCACTATTGCGAAAGCTGGTGATTTTAGAACAGTATAATTTGAAGGGATTTTTATCATGACATCGACAACATCCCCCATCGAATGGAAAGCTGTTTTGTCAGGCGACAGGTCGCGCTTGCAGGGCATTCTGGATTCCGGTCAGGCTACAGTTGAAGATGCATTAGCGGCCATTGAGGGGATGACAAATAAACAGAACCTTGATGGGCATGATTTTGAGAATACTTACGGCTTTTATCAAAAAGCCGAATTCCTTGTCGATCGAGAGCCGGCGCTTGCGGCGCGTGCTCTGAACTGGACAAAAACAGCCATTGCCGAATATGGGGTCAACCGGTATCGCACCTTCACGCTACTATCAACAATTCTTGATAATCCTGAAGTGGCAAGAAGCTGGGAAGCGGATGAAGCGATCGCCTCTACCCTTGCCCAAGCCGCCGCACCACAAGATGACGGCGCTTTCACACATACACGAGAGGTTGCGCGCGAAGGATTGGGCAAGCTTCTTAAGGCCCAACCCAACCGTCATGGCCTCATAGAGGCTTCTCTTATCTCTGTAATAAAATCTATCACATCCCACAACTGGTGGATTCGTGAACAAGGTTATTACGCACTCAATACAATTCTGGATAATGCCGGCAGAATACATAACGACAAATTGATCCCCACCATAGTCCGAGCCATTGATGCCGAAGAAAATGACGATAGAAAACATGGCAATCAAGGTTCTTTTGCCAGCCGAATCCCCCGGATCGGAAGGCATATGCTGGACAAAATACTCAAAACACGACGGAATATGATAACGTCAGATACGCTGGTTTTATGCGCACAATTTGGGCGGCAGGGTGCGGAAATTGCGATTGAAGCCCAACGGCCTGGGGCGCGTGCTGATGGAGCCGAAAAACCTGCATTCCCGAATAGGCGACATCTTGTTTTAATGGCATAAGTAATCCTCTAATCCTCCCGCCTATACCCCCACCCTACTGACCATGGCCGCTCACCACGCCGTTCGCGGACATATTCCACCCGCATTTTATCCCGCGTAAAGTAAATCGCGTGCGCGCCATGATGCCAGAATTCCGGCTCGTCGATCACGGTCGCAGCACGACAGTCGCGCACCAGAAACGGGGCGACAATAATGTCGGCCTTTTCGCAATCCTCCAGCGTCGCCGATTCCAGTATCGGCATGGCAATCGTATATTTTCCGTGATGATAGATGCAGCCCGCGTCGTCACATCTCAATTGGTTTTCGGATGGAGCCAACTCGTACACATCGACGGTTGGAATATTGCCAAGCCGCTGCCGCCATTGCTCGACCGCAAACGCATCATGATCAAGATTGGACACCGCCAGCCGCCCGTCATCGAGCCGAGCCGCCCATTCCTTGCCGTCGGGTGCGACCATGAAATCCGGCTGCGGCGCATAGAGCGGATAAAAGGCGGCCATGGCAATCGGCACGAGGCCGAGATAGCGCCAGCGGCGCTTCCATAAACAGAGCCACAGCCCGCCGAATACCGTCATCACCAGCACGAATGAGGACATTGCGGGCAGATAAATGATCGAATAAGGCCACGACGCCACTTGTTCCGCAATTTTAATCGTCACCGCAATGCCCGCGCCCGCGCCGTCGATGAACCAGCCGTCGAGCCCGAACGGCACGGTGATATAGGCCATCAGGATGCAGGGCATCACCCAGAAGCTGGTCAGCGGGATGGCAAGGGTATTGGCAACAAAGCCGTAAAAACTGAAGGTCTGGAAATGATAGACGGCGAACGGCGTCGTTGCCGCCGTGGCTATCAGCGAGGTGCGAATAATCACCCATATATGCCGGCCGAAAGAGCTAGCCCATTCGGGCATGACGCTTTCGAAATGTCCCGCCGTCCAGCCCCATGCGCGTTCATTGAAAGCGATCAGACAGAACACCGCCGCGAACGACATCTGGAAGCTCGGACCCACCACGGCATCGGGCGCGATCATCATCACCAGCGCCGCCGAGAGAATGACAAGCCGCATCGGCGCCGAGCGGCGATCAACGATAATCGCCAGCATGGCAATGCCGGTCATCAGCATCGAGCGCAACGTCGCCGCCTGCGATCCGACCAGAAGCGTATAGGCTGTGGCCGAGATGATCGCGCCGCACGCCGCCCATTTTTTGATGGGATAACGCAACGCGATCCACGGGATCAGCGCGAGCAACGCCCGGAGCGGGAAATAAACCAGCAATCCCATAATGGTGACGTGAAAACCGGAGGTCGAGAGAAGATGCGCAAGCCCTGCGATGCGCATAGCCTCGATCACCGGCTGCGATATCGCCGTCTGTTCACCATTCAGCCGCGCCGCCGTCATAGCGGCGACGTCGCCCGACAGTCGCGCGTAGACATGCTGCGCCAGAATATTCCGCGCGCGTTCGAACATCAGGCTGAAATTATCGCGCCACGAAGTCGCGGGCGGCTGGACGTCCATAAGCTCGATCCTGCTGTAGGACCAGCCGAGGCCGCCAAGATGCCGGAAATAACTTTGCCAGCGGAAATCGTTGGCATGCGGCTCGACCGGCTCGCTGAACGGCCCCACTTGCGCCCACAGATTAATGAGCGATCCGGCAGGCGGAATATCGGCGAATGTTTTGTTGTTAAGCTTCAGCCGCAATTTGACCGGCGTTTTGCCGGGCGGCAAATGGCCGATCTCGGGATCCTTCAGCGTCAGGCGCACGCCATTCGGCATCACTTCGGTGAACATCAGGCGCCCCGTCACCGCCACCGGCCCCATCTCGCGGTCGAGCATCGGCGTGTAATCGAGATGCGTCTCGATTTGCGCCGCATTGAAACCAAGCATGAAGGTCAGCAAGGCGCCCGTGATCAATAATAAAGTCCAGCGCCGTCGCAAAAGCCATGTCGCCAGCATGACAATCGGCGTTGCCGCCAAAGCCCACAAAGGCGGCTCGAACGGGAGGTTGAAATAGACGACAAGGCCAACGCCCATGCCGACGGGGGCCCACAGCAGCCAGCGCTCGCGCTCCTGCCGAAATAAACCGGTAATGCCGCGGAATGGGTTCACAGGGGGGAAAGAAGTCACTAGATTGGGCGGGATTTCTTGTTTAGCACCCGATCAGGTTTTTGCCCATGGCTTCGTCTCCTATCGTCCGTTTTGCCCCGTCGCCCACGGGTTTCCTTCATATCGGCAGCGCCCGCACCGCTTTGTTCAACTGGCTCTATGCCAAGCATCACAACGGCAAAATGCTGCTGCGGATCGAGGATACCGACCGCGCGCGTTCGACGCCGGAATCCGTACAAACCATTCTTGAAGGCATGACGTGGCTCGGCCTCGACTGGGAAGGCGATGCGATTTCGCAATTCGCGCGCTTCGAGCGTCACGCCGAAGTGGCGCGGCAGATGGTCGCCAACGGCACCGCTTATTATTGCTACGCCTCGCCGCAGGAGCTAGAAGAAATGCGCGCCGAGCAGAAAGCCAAAGGCCTGCCGCAACGCTATGACGGGCGCTGGCGCGACCGGCCCGCAGGCGATGCGCCGAAAGATATTAAACCTGTCATTCGCCTCAAGGCACCGCAGAGCGGCGAGACGACAGTGAACGACGCCGTGATGGGCAGCATCACGGTGCAGAACGCGCAGCTCGATGACATGGTTCTGCTCCGCGCCGATGGTACACCGACTTATATGCATGCGGTTGTCGTCGACGACCATGACATGAACATCACCCACGTGATCCGCGGCGACGACCACATGACCAACACCTTCCGGCAAGTACAGATTTACAAAGCCATGGGCTGGGACATTCCGATTTTCGCCCATATGCCGATGATATTGGGGCCCGACGGCGCCAAGCTTTCCAAGCGCCACGGCTCGCCAGCCGTCAGCGATTACCGCGAGCGCGGCTACCTGCCCGAAGCCATCCGCAATTACCTGCTGCGCCTCTGCTGGTCGCACGGCGACGATGAAATCATCTCACTCGAACAGGCCATCGCCTGGTTCGATTTCGATGGCGTCGGAAAATCGCCAGCGCGTTTCGATTTCGTCAAGCTCGGCAGCATCAACGCGCATTACATCAAGGAAAGCGATAACCGCCGCCTCGCCGGACTTGCCGAACCTTTTATCGCAAAAACTTTGGGCCAGCCGCTTTCGATGCATCAGATCGATTTGCTTACCCGCGCCATGCCGGATTTGAAGACCCGCGCGCAGACCATCGTCGAGCTTGCCGAAATGGCCGTGTTCTATTTCCATACCGGCCCCTTCACGATGGACGACAAGACGAAAAAGCTTCTGACGCCGGAAGCCATGCAGCACCTCAAAGAATTGGCGGCGCAGATGGAGGCGCTGGCCGATTTCACGTCCGAAAATATCGAAAGTCTGTTCCGCGCCTATGCCGAGGCAACAGGCCTCAAGCTGGGCGCTCTGGCGCAGCCCCTGCGCGCGGCCCTGACCGGCTCGACCGTATCGCCGCCGATTTTCGGGGTTGCGGCGCTGCTGGGCAAAAACGAGGCGTTAAAGCGCATTCAGGCATGTTCCGACGGTTAACCCAAAATTAGCCTCTCTCCGCCATAAAACAGCCTGATTGCCCTCGCAATTTGCGTTGGCAATCCAAAGCTTTTATCATTCTTTTCTGCATCCGGTTTCCCGTCCACTTCCCCCGAGGATACACCCATGACTGACACACCGAAAAAAACAGTCACCCTTACCGACGACGCCACCGGCAAAAGCTGGAAACTGGATGTCTTTTCCGGAACCATGGGGCCGGATGTCATCGATATTCGTAAACTGTACGGCGAAACGGGAATGTTCACTTTCGATCCCGGCTTTACCTCGACCGGATCGTGCGAATCCAAGATCACCTTCATCGACGGCGACAAGGGCATCCTCCTCCATCGCGGCTACCCGATCGACCAGCTGGCCGAGAAAAGCGATTTTCTGGAAGTCGCCTATCTTCTCCAGTACGGCGAGTTGCCGAAACCGCAAGAGAAGCAAAATTGGGTCAAGCACATCACCTACCACACGATGGTACATGAACAGTTGATCCGGTTCTACAGCGGCTTCCGCCGCGACGCGCATCCGATGGCCGTGATGTGCGGCGTGGTGGGCGGTCTGGCCGCGTTCTATCACGACTCGCTCGACATCCATGACGAAGAGCAGCGCATGATCTCCTGCCACCGGCTGATCGCCAAGATGCCGACGCTGGCCGCCATGGCCTACAAATACATGATGGGCCAGCCTTTCGTTTATCCGCAGAACAGCCTGTCCTACGCCGAAAACTTCCTTTACATGATGTTTTCGGTTCCGGCCGAACCCTACAAGATCAATCCGGTTCTGGCGCGCGCGATGGATAAAATCTTCATCCTGCATGCTGACCACGAACAGAACGCCTCGACATCGACCGTACGCCTCGCCAGTTCCTCCGGCGCCAATCCGTTCGCCTGCATCGCTGCCGGCATCACGTCGCTGTGGGGCCCGGCACATGGCGGCGCCAACGAAGCGGTTCTGAAAATGCTGATGGAAATCGGCAGCAAGGATAAAATTCCCGAAATTATCCGGCGCGCCAAGGACAAGAACGACAATTTCCGCCTGATGGGCTTCGGCCACCGCGTTTACAAAAACTACGATC
>JAATFY010000204.1 GCA_015654915.1 Rhodospirillales bacterium | reverse complement strand
CAAGCGCCAGAAATACGAACCGGCATTTTGGGCAATGGCCGCACCAGTTTTTGCTGCGCCGGTGCGCATCCTGTTTGAAGGCCGTGTTGCAGCTGCGAAAAACGTCATGATATTTTTCCAGCCGCGAAAAACGTCGCGCGATTTCGGCTTCCGACAGCGGGCGCAGCAACGAGAAATAGGATAGGGAAGGCGAGATATGCTCGGCGACATAACGCGCGAAGTCTTTTTCGAACGCGAAGGATTTGCTGTATTGGTGATTGATGTCCAGGTTGCCCACACGCAGGTTGGGCGCGCTGGCCGAATGTTCATTCGACATTACGATGGTATCGAAGCCGTACAATATCGCGCACACTACGGTGATGGCGCTTAAAATGGCGGTGATGGGAACATGCCCGTTCAGCGCGCCGGCCTTGTTCAGTTCCATCAGGTTTGCCGAAAGCGTGCGCTGAACCTCGATCAGGGGAAGGTCGGCCACTTCGGCGGTGGCGCGAATAGGTTCGGCGATGCCGGAGGCATTCCCGAGCGCGAAAAGGGTGGGGGTTTCGCCATTCTGTTTCAGGCATTCGATGCTGACGATGGAATCCTTGCCGCCGCCGACCGGTACCAGCAACTGATGCGGCAGCGATAATGTGACGGCCCCCACGGGCGTTATGTCTTCCGCAACGAATTGAATCCCGTCGCTTAAATCCAGTTTGTTCTGATAGGCAAACTCGCCGAGGCCGTTGCGATAGACCGTTTCCATAAAAGTCGCCGTCGCATTGTCGAGCGGGAAGGCGGCGCATTTCAACTGTTTCGGTGCGTAGGCTTTATAATAGCTGACGCCCGCCAGCAGAAAGAGGAGTCGGAACGCGTTGTCGAGAGCAGTCAGGTCATCGGCAGACAACGTACGCGTTGCCGGAGGAAAAACAATTTTTTCCTCGAAAGCCGAGCCGTTCTCATAGCGATAGCCGAGCGAAAGCGTGCCGGTTCCGGCGTCGAACGTGTAGCGATCAAAAACAAACGCGCCGTCACTCATTAAAGATTATCCCCACAGCGCCGGTTCCGGCGGGTAAACAAGGCCGCCATCATAGCGCACTCCGCAAGGCCGGTCTTTAGCCAGCAAAAGCGGCCCGTCCAGATCGACAATATGCGCCTGTTGCGCCAGCAGCAGCGCCGGAGCGATGGCCAGCGAGGTCGATACCATGCAACCGATCATCAGCGAAAATCCCATGCCCTGCGCCTCTTTCGCAAGCCCTATCGCCTCGGTCAAACCGCCGCATTTATCCAGCTTGATATTGACTGCATCGTATTTGCCTCTGAGACCCGCCAGAGAAGCCCTGTCATGCACGCTTTCATCGGCGCAAACCGGAATGGGGCGAGGAATTCTCGCAAGTACCGCGTCATTACCCGCCGGTAGCGGCTGTTCGATCATGGTAACACCGGCTTTTTCGCATGCAGCGAAATTTGCGGCAAGATTTTCTGTTGTCCATCCTTCATTGGCATCGACAATCAGTTCGGCATCCGGTGCGGCGCTCCGCACCGCTTCAAGTCGTTGCGCATCGCCGTCCGCGCCCAGCTTGATTTTGAGAAGCGGACGTTTTCCGGCTTTGCGAGTGGCTTCTCCCATGGCTTCAGGTGTGTCGATCGAGATTGTATAGGCGGTCACAAGCGGTTTCGGCGCGGGAAGGCCTGCAAGTTCATGAACAGGACACCCTTCGCGTTTGGATTCCAGGTCCCAGAAGGCGCAATCGAGCGCGTTACGCGCTGCACCTGAAGGCAGCGCACCTTGAAGTACCCGGCGATCCAGCCCTTGCGCGAGGGAATTTTTCATCGCTTCGATGGCGGCCAGGGTTTTTTCAGGCGTTTCGCCGTAACGCAAATAGGGCACGCATTCGCCGCGCCCCGTATGTTGCCCATCCGTAATTTCGACAGTAACGACAACCGCTTCGGTCTTCGAGCCGCGACTGATGGTGAAATTTCCGGCGATAGGCCAGCGCTCGATCCGTGCTCGCAGGGAAAGAGGAAGAGGATTCATCTCAGTTATGAAAACGCGCGGCGCTATAGGGCTGCGGATCGCAGAAAGTAGGTTCGCCGGTCATGATTTCCGCCAGCAACCGTCCGGAAGACGGCCCCATCGTCAGGCCGAGATGGCCATGCCCGAAATTAAACCAGAGTCCGGAGTGCCGCGCGGCAGAACCGATCACAGGCAAGGAGTCGGTGAAGCAGGGACGGCTGCCCAGCCACGCTTTTTCCTCGACCGGTTCGCCAAGCGGGAATAACTCGCGGGCGCGGGGCAAAATACGCTCGATTTGCACCGGGTTTGATGGCGCATCCCTGTCGGCGAATTCGGCGCCCGTGGTTATACGATAGCCTTGCTCCATCGGCACAAGAAAGTAACCGATACTGACATCGGTGATGCCATGGACAATTTTTGCCGAACCGGTAGCGGAGAAATGCTGATGATAACCGCGTTTAAAACCGAGCGGAAAATGGTAGCCCAACGGCTTGAGAATATCCGTCGTCCACGGCCCCGTGCAGACCACAATATTCGTTGCCTGGTGGTTGCCGATAATGGTTTCGGCAATCCAGCTGTTCCCGTTGGCGGGGTTCAATTTCCTTATATCTGTCTGTAAAAAAGTTCCCCCTTCGCGTACGAAACGGTCGGCATAAGCCGCGACGACGGCGCCGGGGTTGGTGAGACGGCGACTGCCCGTCCACCGCACGATCTTGTGATAGATGGGTTTTAAATCCGGATCGAATTCCCTGAATGCGGCGGGGTCCATGATTTCAAAGGGAACGCCCGCCTCTTGCGCAACCCTAAAGGTCAAGGCTTCAGCGGCAAATCCGGCTTCATCGCGGTAGAGCCGGCAGTAGCCCTGCTTCGTCAGACGGTCGACTGCATTGGTGCCCTGCATGAGGGCGAGATGCTCGTCGACCGCCGTCGTGACGAGAGGCCTGAACAATTTTCCGTTTTTCTGCCGCCCTTTTTCCCGCGATTCCATGTAGAGGTCGACAATCCACGGCAGGGAATGTGGAAGGCTGGGGTAATGGACGCGCGCCATGGTGTCGCGGTCGAGAAGGATTTTCACGACGCGTTCGAGAGGCGGAAAACTGTACGGGAGCACGCACGACGTTTCGATAAGTCCGGCGTTGCCGTACGATGTCTCCATTCCTGCGCCGCGGCGGTCGATCAGCAAAACCTTCTTGCCGCGCATCAGCAGATGCAGCGCCGTCGAAACCCCGACGATACCTGCCCCGACAACGATAGCGTCATAACAGCGATCGTACATTTCCTTACCGCAGTTTGAGTGTCGAAAGACCAACAAGCCCCAGAATGCAGGCGATGATCCAGAACCGGATGACGATAGTCGGTTCCGACCAGCCCAGTTTCTCGAAATGATGATGAATGGGGGCCATGCGGAACACGCGCTTGCCGGTCAGCTTGAACGACGCCACCTGAATAATCACGGAAGCGGTTTCCATCACGAACAACCCGCCGATGATGGCCAGCACCAACTCGTGCTTGATGATGACGGCAATGGTGCCGAGCGCGCTGCCGAGCGCCAATGAACCGGTGTCGCCCATGAAGACCTGCGCCGGCGGCGCGTTGTACCAAAGGAAGCCGAGGCAGGCACCGACCAGAGCGCCGCAGAAAACCGTCAACTCGCCTGCGCCGGGAACATGGTGGATTTGCAGGTAATTGGCGAATACCAGATTGCCGACGAGGTAGGAAATCATGCCGAAGCACAGCGCCACGATCATCACGGGCGCGGTGGCGAGCCCGTCGAGCCCGTCGGTCAGGTTGACAGCGTTGCTGGCGCCGACGATGACGAAAACGGCAAAGACGACGAAAAACCACCCTAGCGGCAGCATGTCTTTGAAGAAGGGCACGGCCAGATCGGTCGCGTGATCGCGTGTCGATAAACCAACGATGGCGAACACGGCGATGGCGGCAATGATGATTTGAATAAGAAGCCGCGTCCGGCCCGACACACCGTGATGCGAACGACGCGTGAGTTTCCGGTAATCGTCGGCAAATCCGACGAGGCCGAAGCCGATGGTTACGAACAGAACGATCCATGTGTAGGTATCCGACAGATCGACCCACAACAAAGTGCTGCCGACCACGGCAATCAGGATCATCAGGCCGCCCATCGTCGGCGTACCTTTTTTCTTCAGATGGCTTTCGGGGCCGTCATTGCGGATCGGTTGGCCTTCGCCCTGCTTGCTGCGCAGCCAGCGGATGATGCGCGGACCGAAGACGAAACAGATGATAAGCGACGTCGCCAGCGCGCCGCCGGTGCGGAACGTGATGTAGCGGAACAGGTTGAACAGGATGAAGTCATGCGCAAAGGGGGCGAGGAGGTGATAAAGCATGTGGGTCCGTCCGGCCTTTCCTAGCTGGCGAGTTTGTGCGATTTCAAAGCCGGTTCGCCGAGCGCCTTGAGCGCGTCGACAATCAGATTCATATTCATGCTGTGCGAGCCTTTGACGGTAATAATATCACCGGCGTGCAGGGCGCTGATGACGTGCGGCGTGAGTTCCGCGCTGTCCGGAGCATAAGCGCCGCGCAGATTCGGGGGAAGGGCTTCGTAAAGGTACGCCATCATCTCGCCGCAGCAGAAAACGCGGGTAATATCGGCTTTTATGATATCGCTGGCCAATCCGGCATGCAGGGCATGCGCCTCGGTGCCCAACTCTTTCATATCGCCCAGCACCAGAATCCGGTGCCCACCAACTGGCGGCGTTTTTTGCCCCAGAACATGGACGGCGGCGCGAACGGCGGCGGGGCTGGCATTATAGCTTTCATCGATGACGGTGATATTGCCCTCGGCAAGGATGATTGTTTGAACACCGCCGCGCCCCGCGGGTTGCCGATAGTGCGCAAGTGCAGCGACGCAGGCATCCAGATCGCCGCCTGCCGCCACGGCTGCCAGCAAGGCGCCGAGGGAATTCAGCGCGAGATGCTCGCCATGCGTCGTCAGGCTATAGTTGATTTTACGGCCCAGTATGTCGGCCTCGATTTCGCTGCCGTCCGGCGTTGCGGCGTAATTCAGCATTCGCGCATCGGCCTTGCCGTCGCGCCCGAAGCCGAGAATCTTTTTCAGGCCGTGATTTTTGGCCCCTGCCGCCAACCGCGCGAATTGCGCGTTGTCGCGGTTGAGAACCGCGGCGCCATTCGCATTCATGCCGAGAAAAACTTCCGCCTTGGCGTCGGCGATAGCATCGAGCGAGGCAAAAAACTCCAGATGCACGGCTTCGATGGTTGTAATTAGTGCCACATCCGGCCTCACCTGCTGCGACAGACCGGTAAGCTCGCCCGCATGGTTCATGCCCAGCTCGAACACGCCGTAACGCGCCTGCGCGGGCATGCGGGAGAGTGACAGGGGAACACCCCACTGGTTATTGAGATTGCCTTCGTTGGCGTAAGTCTCGCCGACGGCGTTCAGCATCACGCGGAGCATTTCCTTGCTGCTGGTCTTGCCGACCGAACCCGTAACAGCGACGATATCGGCCTTGCAGCGTTGCCGCCCCGCGCGGCCCAGATTTTCCAGCGCCGTGAAAGTATCTTCGACAAGGATAACGGGCGCATCCGCCGCCACCTGCGGCGGTTGGCGTGAAACGATGGCGGCGGAAGCGCCTTTCTCGAAAGCCTCGGCGACATAGTCGTGGCCGTCGCGCGCCCCGCCGACGAGTGCGATAAAAAGATCAAGCGGCTGGATCGTGCGCGTGTTGATCGAAACGCCATGCGCTTCCCATGTCTGCTCGTGCAGGCATTGTCCGCCTACCGCGCGGATCACTTCTTCAGCTTGCCAGACCAGTTTTGCCGTCATGAACCTAAAACCTTTCGCGCCACTTCGACATCGTCGAAGGGAAGAACTTTATCGCCGACGATCTGGCCGGTCTCGTGGCCTTTTCCGGCGATGACAAGAACATCGTTCTTTTGCAGTTGTTCGATGCCCGCCTGAATCGCTTTGGCGCGGTCGCCGATTTCGCGCAGCAAAGCATCGGGCTTGCCTCCT
>JAATFY010000164.1 GCA_015654915.1 Rhodospirillales bacterium | reverse complement strand
CGGTACGGATACGTCCTGAGTAAGAGGGCGTAAAGCCAGTCCACGCGTTGCGTGCACTGGCTCGTTTTCGTTTGGAGTTTTGAGTGCAGGTTTAACAATGAATGTCACCCCCGCGAAGGCGGGGGTCCATCTTGAAATAAAGATGGATGTCCGCCTGCGCGGGCATGACGGAGGAGAGAAGATGTTCGATAATCTAAGCAGCAAACTGACCGGCATTCTGGACCGGCTTACGCGGCGCGGCAGCCTGACGGAAGACGACGTCAATGAGGCCATGCGCGAAGTGCGCGTGGCGTTGCTGGAAGCCGATGTCGCGCTGCCGGTCGTCAAGGATTTTATCGCCAAGGTCAAGGAGCACGCCCTCGGGCATGAGGTGATGCGCTCCATCACGCCCGGACAACAAGTCATCAAGATCGTGCACGACCATCTGGTCGATCTGCTCGGCAAGGAAGCGGAGCCGCTTAACCTCGGTGTGACGCCGCCGGTCGTGATCATGATGCTCGGCCTGCAAGGTTCCGGTAAAACCACGACCTCGGCCAAGCTGGCGAAGCGGCTCACGGATGTGGATCGCAAAAAAGTTTTGCTCGCTTCACTGGACGTTCAACGTCCTGCCGCGCAGGAACAGTTGGCGGTGCTGGGATCACAGATCGGCGTCGCCGTCCTGCCGGTTATCAAGGGACAAAAGCCGGTCGAGATTGCCAAGCGCGCGCTCGATACCGCCCGCAAGGAAGTTTTCGATATCGTCATTCTCGATACCGCCGGACGTCTGGCGATCGATGATGAACTGATGGCCGAAGCAGCCGCTGTGCGCGATGTCGCCGCGCCGCATGAAAAACTTCTCGTCGTCGATGCGATGACGGGGCAGGACGCCGTGAACACGGCGCAGCAATTCGACCGGAAAATCGGCCTTTCCGGCATTATCCTGACGCGTATCGACGGCGATGCGCGCGGCGGCGCGGCGCTCTCCATGCGTGCCGTCACCGGTAAGCCCAGCAAGCTCCTCGGCACCGGCGAAAAGTCCGATGCGCTGGAAATTTATCACCCTGATCGCCTTGCCAACCGCATTCTCGGGATGGGCGATGTGGTCTCGCTGGTAGAAAAAGCAGCGGCGACCATCGATCATGGCGACGCGCGGGAAATGGCGGAGAAATTTATCTCCGGCGGCAAGTTCGATTTCACCGACCTCGCCAAGCAATTGCGGCAGATGCAGAAAAGGGGCGGCCTTGGCGGCCTGATGAATCTTATGCCCGGCATGGGCAAGATGAAAGACGCGCTGAAGAACGCCAATGTCGATGACCGGAAGGTTAAACAGCAGGAAGCCATCATCCAGTCGATGACGCCCGCCGAGCGCAAGAATGTCGATCTGCTCGGCGCGTCGCGCAAGCGGCGCATTGCCAGCGGCTCGGGCGTCGATGTTTCGGATGTCAACCGCCTGATCAAACAATTTCTGGAAATGCAGAAGATGATGAAGCAGATGCAGAAGCTCGGCAAAAGCGGTTTCATGCGCGGCATGATGCCGAAACTGATGGGCGGCGATATGAGCGGCCTGACGGGAAAAGAATAGTTTTTTGTCATTCCCGCGAAAGCGGGAATCCCGTTTGGTTTAAACGGGAGAAGAAGAAAACGGGATGCCCGCTTGCGCGGGCATGACGATACAAGAACTTAGTAACGACCAACCAAGGAGAGAAGAAATGTTATCCATGCGTATGACAAGACACGGCACCAAGAAGCGTCCTTTTTACCATATCGTGGTGGCGGACAGCCGTTCGCCGCGCGTCGGCCGCTTAATCGAAAAGATCGGCACCTATAACCCGATGCTGAAAAAGGAAGACCCGAAGCGCGTTACCCTTGTGGAAGAACGCATCAAGCATTGGATTAAGTCCGGCGCGCAACCTAGCGACCGCGTAGCCCGTTTCCTGGCCGCAGCTAATCTGGGGCCTAAGGTTACGTGGAACGAGACGCCCAAGAAATCGGCTCCTCGCGCCAAGACGCAGGAACGCATGAAGATCGAAGCGGCAGCGGCGGAAGAAGCGGCCAAGGCGGCGGCAGCTCCGGCTCCTGCGGCTGAAGCGCCCGCACCGGCAGCCGAAGCTCCAGCAGTCGAAGCAGCTCCTGCCGAAGCTCCGGCGGAAACGCCTGCGGCTTAAGCGTCGTTGATGAAGCAGGACCCTAAAATCTGCGTGGGCATGATCGCAGGCGCGCACGGTGTGCGCGGCCTCGTTCGCCTGCGCAGTTTTACGGAAGACCCCGAAGCCATCGGCGATTACAGCCCGCTAACGGACGAAGACGGCAAGCGCGATTTTGCCGTCAAACTCCTGAGCGCCGCGAAAGATTTTTTTATCGCCGAGGTCAAAGGCGTGAAAAGCAAGGAAGCGGCGGACGGGTTGCGCGGCGAGAAACTCTATGCGCCGCGTTCAGTACTGCCAAAGACCGGTAAGCGGGAATATTACGAGGCTGATCTTGTCGGCCTCGCGGCACAGGGCAAAAAAGGCGAAAGCTTCGGAAAGGTTCAGGCGGTCCATAACTATGGCGGCGGGCCGTTTTTGGAAATCGGCGCGGGGACGAAAAGCTTCATGCTTCCCTTTACCGATACTTATGTGCCGGAAGTTGATGTGAAGGCCGGATGCGTCGTTATCGATCCGCCGCAGGGCTGGATGGATGAGGCAGAGACGTAAGATAATCTATCAATGGTACCTCAGGTCTTGAGGCGGAGTGATGGTAGGGGGAGGCCGCTTCGCCTGTCTTTTCCAGTTGCTCAATTTATATGCGGCAACCGCAAATAGGATCGCAGCCGTTCCGCCCCAGAAATCTACATTGTCAAACTTACCCTGGCCAGTCGAATATTGATCCCATTTCTCTACTCCGTATATAATTCCTTCCGAAATTATTCCTGCCTTTATCATTTGATTTCTTCGATATTGATAGCCGGGAACTAGCCAACGATCCGAGTGACTTCTTTTTGCATGATAGTCCATCATAGTTAGACCTGCGTTCACGAAGCATGCAATTCCTGCCGCGCCGGCAACGGAGGCGAGATGCCATCTAATAGGTCTTGGAACGGAAAGGAAGAATTGCGATGCTTTTCCTACAACCCATCCAGTATATGAAATTATGTATGTAGATTGCGGGATTACATATGAGAGTTTAAAATTCTCTAGCTTATCTTCTTTCATTGATATATTTCTCGATCTATAAATGAATTATCAAGTAAATTAGGGGCTGTACTTTAGCATGTCAAATAAAAACCCATGGATTGCCAGCGTTTTAACGCTTTTTCCCGAGATGTTTCCGGGGATTTTGGGCGCCAGTTTGCCCGGAAAAGCGCTAAAAGACGGGTTATGGCGGCTGGAAACGCTGGACATTCGGGGTTTTGCCAGCGATAAACACGCCTCCGTCGACGACACCCCTTACGGGGGCGGCGCGGGGATGGTGATGCGGCCCGATGTGGTCAGCGCCGCCATCAAGGGTGCGGAAGCCAAATTCGGCTCACCGGCCCGTAAAATATATCTATCGCCGCGTGGCCGGATGTTGAATCAGGCGCTGGTGAAGGAGTTGGTCGAGGCTCCGTCCGTGCTGTTGCTTTGCGGACGGTACGAAGGGGTCGATCAGCGCGTGATCGATGCCGAAGCGCTGGAAGAAGTCAGCCTCGGCGATTTCGTGCTGGCGGGCGGCGAGGTTGCCGCCATGGCCTTGATCGAGGCGTGCGTGCGTTTACTACCCGGAGTGGTCGGTAACGCCGCGACGACGGAAGAAGAAAGTTTTGAAGCAGGCTTGCTGGAATATCCGCACTACACGCGGCCCGCAGTCTGGAACGGAATGACGGTGCCGGAAATTCTGGTTTCGGGGCACCACGAGAAAGTCAGGGCCTGGCGGCAGGCGAAAGCGGAAGAGATTACGCAGCAGCGCCGCCCGGATATGTACGAACGGTATCAATCGCTGAACAAAAGAAAGACGAAGGAGAAGTAACATGAACTTGCTACAGAAAATCGAACAGCAGCAGCTGGAAAAGCTGAAAACCGCCACCAAGGTCGCGGAATTCGACGTGGGCGATACGATCGCCGTCAACGTCAAGGTCATCGAAGGCTCACGCGAACGCGTGCAGTTGTTCGAAGGCATCTGCATTGCGCGCAAGAGCGGCGGCATCAATTCATCCTTCACCGTGCGCAAGATCAGCTACAGCGAAGGCGTGGAATGCGTGTTCCCGCTTTACAGCCCACGCGTCGAATCCGTTGCGCTGGTTCGTCGCGGCACGGTTCGCCGCTCGAAGCTTTATTACCTGCGCAATCTGCGCGGCAAAGCGGCGCGCATTACGGAACGCAAGGACTACGAAGCGGCTGCTCCGCTTCCGCCCAAGGCTGAGGAAGCCAAGAGCGCTTAATCCTATCGGGCCCGCCAGAACAGCACGCCGGCTAGTATCAATCCAATGGCGATAACGGCTATGCGCAGATAGCGCTCGTCGATCCTGTCCAGCAGGCGCACGCCGATAAGGCCGCCGGCGATGGCCGCGACGGCAACGATTCCTGACCTGATCCAGTGAACATCGGTCGACAGAAGGAACACGCCGACCGCCGATGTGTTGATCACGGCGGCGAGAATATTTTTTGTCTTGGCGGCCTGCCGGATATCCATGCCCGCGTAAGCCAGCGTCGCCAGCATCAAAAGGCCGATGCCCGCGCCGAAATAGCCGCCATAGATGCTGATGGCAAGCTGCGAGAGCGCGGCGCCCGCCTGTCCCAGATAATCGCGGTGCGGACGGTCGGGAAGAATTTCGGGCTTGGCCTTGCGTTTGCGAAGGCCTTCCAGCGCAAAAACAAGGGTGGCGAACAGAAGAAGCCACGGCACGAAACGCGCGAAGGCGACCGGCGACGTCATCAGAAGGAGGATCGCTCCGATCATGCCACCGACGAAGCTAATGGCGAACAGGGCCTTGAACGAGAGATGGGACGTTCCGCTGGCCGTTTTTCGTCCGTCGAAGCCGGTACTTACCTGCATCGGATAAAGGGCGATCGTGGACGTGATGTTGGCCGCGCGCGGATCGAGGCCGGTCAGCAGCAATGCCGGAAAAACAAGAAAGGAACCGCCGCCGGCAATGGCGTTGATTATTCCTGCGGCAAAAGCGGATGCGGCCAGAACGACATGCGAAAGGATCATAAGGGGAACTTTTCTCGATTGAAGATGTACAATTAAACCCAGATCGTCATGCCCGCGAAAGCGGGCATCCCGTTTTCTGTTTTAAAAAAGAAACCAAACTGGATTCCGGCTCGCGTGGCTCACTACGTTCGCCACTTGGCCGGAATGACAATAGTCTTTAGTTCGATAACCTGCCTTCGTCTATTTAAAACGTATCCTAATTGAGGCGCAGTTCCAGCGTCGCCGTCGTTACATCCGGCTGCCGCAGCAGGGATTCCCCGACCAGAAAGCAGTGCACGCCGATTTTTTGCATGCGGGCGAGATCGGCGGATGTTGTCAAACCGCTTTCACTGACGATGAGCCGGTCGGGGGGCGCAAGAACGACAAGCTCTTCGGTTATTTGCAGATCGACCTTGAGCGTTTTCAGGTTGCGGTTATTGATGCCGATCATGCCGGACGGCAGCCGCAAGGCACGATCGAACTCGATCCGGTCATGCACTTCGACCAGAACATCCATGCCGTAGTCGATGGCGGCGTGATATAAATCTTCGGCACGGCCGTCGCTGAGCGCCGCCATGATAATGAGAATACAATCGGCGCCCAAAGTACGTGCCTCGGCGACCTGCCATACATCGACCATGAAATCCTTGCGCAGCACGGGCAGGGTGCAGGAGGCGCGGGCTTCGACCAGATCCTCGTTACGGCCCTGGAAATAAGGCTTGTCCGTCAGGACCGAAAGACAGGCCGCACCTCCGGCTTCATAGGCTTGCGCAAGCTTGGCCGGAGAAAAATCGGGCCGGATAACGCCCGCCGATGGCGACGCCTTCTTGATCTCGGTAATCAGGCCGACATCGCCGCCGGCCAACTTGACACGAAGCGCCTTGGTAAAACCGCGCGTTGGCGGCACGCGCCGCGCTTCCTCGTCGATTATTTCGAACGGTTTTTCGGCTTTCTTGCGTTCGACATGCGCGCGTTTATCGGTGAGGATTTTGGCGAGAATATCGCTCATGCAGCAGTCTCGTTCGTCAGTCGAATCAGATCATGCAATGTACGCTCCGCCGCGCCGTTATCAATTGCGGTTTCGGCCATGGCTATGCCCTGCCGCAGGTCGGAAGCTTTTCCGGCAACAACCAGCGCCGCGCTGGCATTGAACAGAACGATATCGCGGTAGGGCCCTTTCTGACCTTCCAGAAGCCTCTTCAGCCGCGCGGCATTGTGCGTGGCGTCGCCGCCTTTCAAATCCTCCATCAGGATGCTTATCAACCCGACTTGCTCCGGCTCCAGCGTGAAGTGCCGGATCATGCCGCCGGTAAGCTCGACAACATCGGTGGGCGCGGTCGTCGTGATTTCATCCATGCCGTCATGCCCGTGGGTCAGCCATGCCGCTTCGCTGCCCAGCGATTTCAGGACTTCGGCCATCGGCCCAAGCCATTCGAGGTCATAGACGCCGATCAGATGGCGCTTGACGTTGGCCGGATTTGTAAGAGGCCCGAGCAGATTGAAAATCGTGCGCACGCCAAGTTTTTTTCTTACTTCCGCCACCTGCCGCATGGCTGGGTGATGGCGGGGGGCAAACATGAAACATATATGGGCTTCGGTCAGGCACCGCTCCAGCATTCCTATGCTGGGTTCCAGATTGATGCCGAGCGCGCTCAGGACATCGGATGAGCCTGACAGGCTGGATGCGGCCTTGTTGCCGTGTTTGGCCACCGGAACGCCGCATGCGGCGACCACGAAGGCTACAGCCGTCGATATATTCAATGTGCCGTGCTGGTCGCCGCCGGTGCCGACGATGTCGATGGCGTCATGGGGCGCGCGAACGGTAATCGCCTTGCTGCGCATGGAGGTAACGGCCCCAAGCAGTTCATCGACTGTTTCGCCTTTTTTACGGAGGCCGAGAAGAAAAACGCTGATTTGTTCCTGCGTCGCGTTGCCTTCGAAGATGCAATCGAAAGCGAATTCGGATTCGGCCACGGACAAATCCTGACCCTGTTCGAGTTTTTTCAGGAGCGGAGTCATCTGCATGACAGTAACTTACTTTGAAGTTTCGTCATTCCGGCCAAGCTCGCATAGCGAGCGCGAGCCGGAATCCGATTTGTTTTTAAACCGACGGAAACCACATCGGATTCCGGATAAATCGGCTCGACTTGCGTCTCGCTGATTTTCCGGAATGACGATGTTGAGTGAGTTGCTATTAATGGCATGGCTCATCGCACCGCCAGAAAATTCTTGAGCATGGCATGGCCATGTTCGGTCGCGATGCTTTCGGGATGGAATTGAACGCCATAGATAGGTAATGCGACATGACGCAGGCCCATAACCGTGTCGTCGTCCGTTTCCGCCGTGATGATCAGTTCTTCCGGCATGCTGTCGCGCTCTACGATAAGCGAATGATAGCGTGTGGCGGCAAAAGGCGAAGGCAGACCCTGAAATAGATTGGCGCCGTCATGGCGGATTTGACTGACTTTGCCGTGCATCGGTACCGGCGTCTGCACGATCTTGCCGCCGAAGGCCATGCCGATGCTCTGGTGGCCGAGGCAAACGCCGAGCAGGGGGATTTTTTCCGCCGCCGCCAGCTTGACCAGATCGAGCGATATACCGGCTTCCTTCGGCGTGCAGGGTCCGGGCGAGAGCACGATATGGGAAGGCTTCAGTGCCAAGGCTTGCTCGGCGGTCAGAGCGTCGTTGCGGCGCACGTCAACTTCCGCCCCCAATTCGCCCAGATAATGCGCGAGGTTATAGGTAAAACTATCGTAGTTATCGACCAGCAACAGCATGGCATGTAGTATGCTGGTCTTCACGGGGTTCATTCAATGAAAAAATCGCAGCGGCGCAGGCTATTTCATCTGTTGTTCTGGCTTTTTGTGCTGGCGGGTACGCTATGGCTCGCTATCGCGCCCCCGCCCCCGCGCTACAAACAAACGCCGGTTCAGGTTAAAGTCGAACAACCGCCGGAAGCCGAAATGGCACCGGTCGGCGACGAAAAATCGCAACCGCAAATCGCAAGCGCCGTTATGCCCAAACTGAAATGGGAAACCATCAAGCCCGGCGAGCATAAGCCTGAAATCGCCATCGTCATCGACGATGTCGGGCTGGATATGAGAGGCAGCAAGCGGGCAATCGATCTTCCCGCCTATGTAACTTTATCCTTTATGCCCTACGCCACACGGTTGAAGGAGCAGACGAAAGAAGCTCGCGATAATGGCCACGAGTTACTGCTGCACATGCCGATGGAGCCTGTTGGGCATGACGATCCGGGCCCCGGAGCCTTACTGGTCGGGTTGCCGCCGGAGGAATTGCGTGAACGGTTCCAGACGGCGCTGGCGAGTTTCATAGGCTTCGACGGCGTCAACAATCACATGGGCAGTAAATTCACCGCCGATGCCGAAGGCATGGAAATGGTCGTCAACGAATTGCAGCAACGGCATCTGTTCTTTCTGGACTCGCGCACCAGTGCAAAATCCGTAGGCGAAAGCGTGGCGCGGGCGAACGGTTTGCCGACGATAGCGCGCGATGTTTTTCTCGATGATGAAATCTCGCTTGACGCAATCCGGGCGCAACTCGCGCAAACCGAGCATGTGGCACGGCGCAAAGGTTATGCCGTAGCTATCGGCCATCCCCATGCCGCCACTCTGGAAGTTCTGGAGCAATGGCTGCCGGACGCCGAGGCGCGCGGATTTACGTTTGTGCCGATAAAAGAGTTGGTGGCGGGAGGCAAAAATTAACCATAGTTTTTAACGTTTTGCGCTCTTGCAATATTCTGCATACGGCGCAAACCTTTCAAGTGTTATTTGCAATCTCTGAATAAGCAGAGAAAATATGTCTTTTAAATCTGCAATGCGAGCGACACTCAAGCACGGAGGCTACGCGACCTGCGTTCTCGCGCCTTTGGCGATTGCCTTTGCGGTAGGACTGACACCCTGGGTTTACATTCCGCCGGTTATTGCGAGCGCGGTAGCGATCAGGTCTTTTTCGTACAAGAAAAACGGCATCGCCCACAGCACGGTGCAGGGATTGTTATATGCGGGTTATGCTCTCTCCGCGTCGGCAATTTATAATGAACTCTATGACCCCGGCAACGGGCTGGATCATGGAGTAACGCTTCCGTTTTCCGTGAGAGCCCAAGTGGATACTTCTTATTGTTGGGATACGAGGGTTCCATTTACGGTCAAGGACCTCAGCGGAAAAAATTACACGATTACGATCAAAAAAATTGAAAGTCCGGAAACGGACATTTCCGTCGCGACGCCTACGGGGACGGCGATCGTGACTGCGCATCCGGGGCATTATGCCGTTGTTCGGGCCGACACTACCTCCCATAGTTTTTGGTGGGGTAAGCCGGAAAAAGCCTATCAGACATTCGATACGGATATACGGCGTGGAGAATGGAAGTCCGGCAGGAAGGTCGATTATCCGGCTCATAGTTGGTTAAGCAAGCTGGAAAGAGGTTACCTGACAGTCAACGCGGATATAGGTCGGGGAGTATGGAATCCTCGCACGATAGTGGAGGATATGGTTCATAGCGGCCGGTCGGTGGCGTGTAATTCGAAGAACCGGCTTCTTACTTCCGTGCCATAACGCGTATTGGCAAAGAAACTGGTAAAAACAAACGCAAATAGAAGCAATTAGGGACCCCAGCCCAATACACTAAAAGCAAGAGTCTGCGTGCATGTCGAATGAACGGGGCGGCCAACATGTAAAACTCTGTTCGTGATGGCTACAACGTGACCGGGTGTAAATTCGACAAGTTTGTCTTCGGTTTTTGCCTTTTCAATCAATCTCTCGTCGTGAAAACGAACGCGCCCGTGTATATCTTCCCCCCATATTAGATTTGCGGGCATCGCATCAAAGCATTTAATGGCTACGGCAGTCGGTGCCACATCACGCGCGATAAGCCTGACAGCATTGGGAGGACTCCATGATTCTTTGAATGCGCGCCTCGTTTTTTCTGGTGGTGCGGGATAAGGACGCGGATCGAGATGAATCCCACTTCTAATTTGTTGGTATCCCGCAGTCACAACAGATTGTTTTCCGTAAAAAGAAGTTTTGAAATTCAGTTCAGGATTTCCCGCCATGACACCATAATTAAAAGTGATTTGAAACTGTTCAATGATATCCATCCACTCGGATTTATCTTCTTGTAACTGGGTGCATCCTTTAGCTATGTGTCTCGTCGCGGAAAATGCCGCCAGATTCCATATCGGACCCAAATCGAGCGGAAAAATATCGCGATGTTCTTCGAAAGATAAGGCCGGGTCCAAGGCACGGCGTAATTTAAGAACAGTATCCGCCGGCACTCGTAGCTTGTCGGCAGCTAGAGCCAAATCAAAAAAATCGGAAGGTGGCGATATAAAAGTCATTGCTAATTTGTAGCTTGAAAAATCAGAAAGTAATGCAGGAAAAATATAGTTAATTTCAGGATTTTATTGCCTCAATAGTCTCTTCCGCTGCCTTGATCATGCCGCGCGCCTTGGCGACGCATTCGCGGTATTCGGATTGCGGGTTGCTGTCATAGACGATGCCCGCGCCGGCCTGCACATGCATCACGCCGTCCTTGATGACGGCGGTGCGGATGGCGATGGCGGTATCCATCGTGCCGTTCGCGCCGAAATAGCCGATGCATCCGGCATAAACCCCGCGCCGGTCGGGCTCCAGCTCGGCGATAATCTCCATGGCGCGGACTTTCGGCGCGCCGCTGACGGTACCGGCAGGAAAGCCGCCGATGAGGGCATCGAGCGGCGTATGTTTCGGATCAAGCTCGCCTTCGACGTTCGAGACGATATGCATGACATGCTTGTAATATTCGATGGTATTTTGCGTCGTGACCTTGACGCTGCCGATCCTGGCGACGCGGCCCACATCGTTGCGGCCGAGGTCCAAAAGCATAAGATGTTCGGCGCGTTCTTTCGGATCGGCCAGCAATTCGGCGGCCAGTTCTTCGTCGCTGCGGTTGCCGACGCCGCGCGGACGCGTTCCGGCGATGGGACGGATCGTGACCTTGTCGTCGCGGACGCGGACAAGGATTTCGGGGCTGGAGCCCACGACCGAAAAACCATCAAGATTGAAATAGAACAGAAAGGGCGAGGGATCGAGCCGCCGCACCGTGCGGTAAAGTTCCAGCGGCGGCAACGTAAAGGGCAGCGAGAAACGCTGCGACAGCACGACCTGAAAAATATCGCCTGCGCGGATATAATTCTTGGCGCGTTCGACCATGGCGACATACGCCGCTTCGGTCATGTTGGCGGTAATATTGCCGCCCTCACCCGCCGTCGCTAACGCTCCGGCACCCTCTCCCGCAGTGCGGGAGAGGGAGGGGCCCCGCGCAGCGGGGAGGGTGAGGGCGTCAGAAGCAAGATCATTTACAGCCCGCTCCAGCCGCGCCTTCGCCGCCGCATACGCCGCTTCCGCCGTTTGGGTCTTGTCGAACCATGCGGGCGTCACAAGCGTAAATTTATTTTCGATCTGGTCGAAAATCGCCAGGAGGGTAGGGCGCATCAGGATGGCCTCGGGCAGATCGAGACCAGAACCCTTCGCTTCCGGCAGGCGTTCCATATAACGCACCATCTCGTAGCCCAGATAGCCGAACAGGCCCGCCGCCATAGGCTGCGGCTGGTTGGGATCGTCGATTTTGCATTCATCGAGCAGGGCGCGCAGATCGTCGAGAGGCGCCCGCGCCGACGGTGCAAAGTTTCCGGCATCTTTCAGAGCGTTTCGATTTATCCCGACCTTGCCGCCGCGGTCGCAGCGCCAGATCAGGTCGGGCTCGCGCCCGATGATGGAATAACGCCCGCGCGACGCGCCGCCCTCCATCGATTCCAGCAGGAAACAATAAGGTTGGTTCTGCCCGAGCTTGCGCATCGCCGATACGGGCGTTTCCATATCGCTGACCAGCGTCGTCCATACGGTCTGGTTCCTGCCGGCGCGCCAGTTGCGGGAAAAGCTTGTAAAATCCGGAGTGATATCCATATCAGCCCTCACCCGCCTCGCATGCGCTCGGCACCCTCTCCCGCAATGCGGGAGAGGGAGGGCCCCATCGCGTCGGCGATGGGAGGGTGAGGGCGTCCATGCATATAAATTCTCTTAGCTACCCTGCTGACGCATGGTTTCGAGCGTGTCCTGATTGATCTCGACCGGAAAGAGAATGTGCAGATATTTCAGATATTCTTCGGTGAGTTCGTTCTGGACATTGGTTTTCAATTCCTCGGCGATCTTGGTCTTGGGAATATCACCCCCGGCAGGATCGGCTTCACTTATTTGGGTCAGTTGCAGAATAATCTGCTGGCCGGGCAAAACTGCCGTCGCAACCTCGCCTTTTTTTAGTTTGAAGATTTGCGGCAGGACGGAAGGCGGCAAGGCAGGGTCCATATCGCCCAGCAGTGAAATCGGCTTCGAGGCGCGAATCTCGATCCCGTTCTGTCCGGCGAAAGACGCTGCCGTTTTTCCTTCGCGCAAAGCCTTGGCTATTTTTTCAGCCTCGACGGCAGCGCGCTTGGCTTGTTCGTCCGCTTTCCACAGCGCCGCGACCTGATCCTTGACCTGCTCGAACGGTCTGACCGCGCTTGGCGTCACTTCGTCGGTACGGACCACGATATAATTGCCGTTTTTGTCGTCCATGACGGGACTGGTTTCTCCCGCATTCTGGCTAAAAGCCACTTTCAGGACATCGGTCTTGTTCGGCAATTCGGTCGGGTCTTTGCCTTCGGCGGTCTTGCCTTGGGCATCGAGAACCGGAATTTTGACCAGCCGCATCTTCATGCCGTCGGCGATATCTTCCAGCGCATGACCGGCGGCAAGTTGGTCGTCGAGATCATTGACCATCCGCGTTACGGCTTCGATGCTCTGGTCGCGTTTCATGGTTTCGCGGAGATTGTCCTTGATATCTTTGAACTCCATTTTTCCGGCAGGCGCGATTTTTTTGACCTGAACCACATGCCAGCCGAGGCTGCTTTTAAGTGGATCGGAAACTCCTCCGGACGGAAGCGCAAAAACCGGCTTCGCCAGTTCGGGCGGAAGGGACTTTTCTTCCGTCTGATCCAGTGCAACCGCATTCGATCCCGCGGCCTTTGCGGCAACAGTCAGATTGCCGTTGGCCTTGGCAGATGCCGCCACCTGCTTGGCCTTGGCTTCGTCCTGAAACACGGCCTGAACGATGTCGCGGCGTTCCGGCCGCACCATCTGGGCGCTTTTAGCGTCATATTCCTTTTGCACCTGTTCGTCGGTGATCGTGATCTCTTTGGCGGCATCATCCGTCGAAAGCCGCGCTATGGTAACGGCGCGATATTCCGGCGCCGTAAAGGGTTTGGGGTTTTGCTGGTAAAAGTCGCGCAGAGCTTTTTCGTCCGGCGCGGGAATATTGCCGATGCTGTCATTCTTCAATGTCACGACCTCCACGATGCGTTTTTGCCCGCGGGCTTTATAAATATCGTCCACGATCGTTTGCGGCGGCTTAACGCTGCCGCCGGAAAAAACATCGATCAACTGATGCCGCGCGATATCCTGCCGCCCCTGGGCGAGGAAATTATTCTCGTTCAGCCGCGCGCGGTCCAGCAACTGCCGGAACAGCGCTTTGTTGAATTTGCCGTCCTTGTCGCGGAACTGGGGCTGCGCCGCGACTTCGTCGAGCACCGTTTTTTCACTGACATCGATGCCGAGTTTCCGGATTGCCTGATCCACTTCGGCGCGTTCGATCATGGCATCGAGCGCCTTGTCGAGAACGCCCATCTGTTTGGCCTGCTGCGCGGTCAGGTCAGCCCCGAACATCTGGCGGGCCCGGACAAGCGATTCTTCGAACTCGCGGTTAAGCGCCTGAACGCTAATGGAGACACTGCCCGCCTTGGCGACGGTGCGTTCCAGAGCATTGCCGCGGAAAATGTCGCCGATTCCCCACATGGCGAAACTGACCATAAGAAGCATCATCAGCGCTTTGAACACCTTGGTCTGGGCCAGATGGCGCATCGACTGAAGCATGGGGAGAGGCCTTTCTTTTCTTAACCTTTTGTGAACCGGCTTGGCATGATAAAAGGCCAGAAGAGGCTCGGCAACAGACTCGGTTGAATCGAGAGGCACAATATGTCCAAACGGCGCCGTTTGATAGTCGGAAACTGGAAGATGTACGGACGCCTGACGTCCGGCCTCGTTCTGGCGCGCGATCTGGCCGAGAAGGCGCAAGCCAACAAACCGCTCGATTTCGACATGATTATATGTCCGCCCGCGACGCTTACCTGGGCGGTCAGCGAAACCATCATGGGATCGCCGGTTATGCTCGGGGCGCAGGACTGCCACACGGCGACGCATGGCGCCTATACCGGCGACCTCAGCGCCGCGCAGTTTGCCGATCTCGGATGCCGCTACGTTATTCTCGGCCATTCGGAGCGGCGCATTGCTCACGGCGAAACGGACGAACTTGTCGCCCGCAAGGTCGAGGCGGCGCAACTGGCGGGGCTGACGGCCATCGTCTGCATTGGCGAAACGGCGGAGCAGCTTGCGGCGGGATCAACCGCCGAGATCATCGAGAAACAATTGCGCGCGTCGCTGCCTGACAAGTGCCGCATGGCGCATCTGGTCGTGGCGTACGAGCCGGTCTGGGCCATCGGGAGCGGCCAGCAGCCGTCGCCAGCCGATATTGCTACTGTACATAAAGTTATCCGCAAAACTTTGGGCGAGGCAGGCGAGACAATGCAGATTATCTATGGCGGCTCAGTCACGCCGGTCAACGCCGGACCTATTTTGTACGAGATGGAAGTCGACGGCGCGCTTGTCGGGAGTGCCAGCATAAATTCCGATGGCTTCTGGGCTATTGCCGAGAAGTGCAGGTAGTTTAAACCAGCTGTAATTGAGGAATTTGTTGAGAGGCGCTTGCTATTGTCGTCCCGCCCGTCAAATCCTGTTGTTTTTCTCGTATATACTTGAGTATTTCTGGGTGCGGCCGTTCAGGGGTGCTTCTTTGAAGTCCGCGCCTTTCGTCACCAGCATCAGCAGCAATAAGTGCGAGCGCAGCACCCAGTAAACCAGCGGCAAGTGTGAGACAACCCTCAAACGAAGTAAGCGGCGATTCAAAAACACCTGCTGTTGTAAGGAGAAAGCCGCCTATCAGGAAACACCCTGCCCGCATTCTGTCGAAGCGTTCGAGAACTTCAATTCTCGCGAGCCGATAGTCTATGCTTCCATGTTCGTTGATTGTGGAGCTAACTCGTTCTTGCATTTAATTATCTCGCCATTGCCAGCGCAACCGGACATTGATGCAGGGCGAGGTCGAGGTAATCCTCGGCCTGATCCGTCATGAAGTCCAGATGGTCGGCGAAGAAGTGAGTGGCGCCGGGAACCACGCGGTAATCGATGGTGATGCCGCGCTGATGCGTCAGTTTGTGAACCAGCTTCGCGACGAAAGGTTCGGGCACGATCTCGTCGGCCTCACCATGGATGATCATGCCCGAAGCGGGGCAGGGAGCGAGGAAGTTGAAGTCGAGCATGTTGGCCGGAGGCGCGACCGAGATGAAGGATTCGATTTCGGGACGGCGCATCAGAAGCTGCATGCCGATCCACGCGCCGAACGAAAATCCGGCGAGCCATACGCTGCGGGCATTGGGATTGATGCTTTGGACCCAGTCGAGCGCCGAGGCGGCATCGCTGAGTTCGCCTTCGCCGCGGTCGTAAGCGCCCTGGCTGCGGCCGACGCCGCGGAAATTGAAGCGAAGCGTCGCGAAATCGCGTTCGGCAAAAGCGTTATAAAGGCCGTAGACGACCTTATTGTTCATCGTGCCGCCATGTTGCGGGTGCGGGTGCAGGATCAGGGCGATAGGCGCCGTAGGCGATTTTCCGGGGCTATAACGGCCTTCGAGGCGCCCCGCAGGGCCGGCAAAGAGGACTTCAGGCATGGTTTTTTACCTATTTGCTGCAAAAGATCAAAAAATCTGCTATATTGCGCTCCCTTATGACGTTTTCGAGCAGCGCAGAGGCATACTAGCACAATCGGACAGGTTAATTTCAAGCAAGTAATTCAAGGCGTTGCTTAAGAAAGTTCGCGGTGTAAAAGATAAGTGAAATCGAGTAAAAACAAGGAAATACAGGCTTTTCCTGATGTTGCCTGTATATTCGGGTTTTATAAGTCGAACAGTCTACAACCAGAGAATCGGTATCCGGTAAGAGATCAAGCATGATTTATATGGACTATAATGCCACCGCGCCCATGAAGCCCGCCGTTCGGGCCGCCATTCTGGAATCCATGGAGCGTTACGGCAATCCATCCTCCGTTCACCGTTTTGGCCGGATCGCCCGCCGTTACACTGAAGAAGGGCGGGCAGCAGTCGCCGCTTTCGTCGGCGTCAAACCGGCGCAGGTGATTTTCACTGGCGGCGGTACCGAAGCCAACAACATGATTTTCAATGGCATGAACGGCGTGCATTTTGTCACCTCATCCGTCGAGCATGACTCTGTTCTCGCCTGTACGCCGAACGCCGTGCGTCTGCCGGTCAACGCAGACGGTGTTGTCGATCTGGCTGCCGCCGAAAAAATCCTGAAAGCCGCTCCGGCTAAAACGCTGGTCTCCGTGATACTGGTCAACAATGAAACCGGCGTTGTTCAGCCGGTCGCGGAGATTGCACGCATAGCCAAGCAATACGGCCATCTGGTTCATACCGATGCCGTGCAGGCGGCCGGAAAATTGCCGATCGACTTCGCCGATCTTGGCGTCGATTTTCTCACGCTCTCGGCGCACAAAATCGGCGGGCCGCAGGGCCTCGGCGCTTTGATCGTCGGCGAAAAAGTTGCGCTGCAATCCATGCTGAAGGGCGGCGGGCAGGAAATGAATCGCCGCGCCGGCACGGAAAACGTAGCCGGTATCGTCGGCTTCGGCGTCGCGGCGCAACTGGCAGCCGACGATTTGCGTGATGTGCCGCGCCTGTCGGTGTGGCGCGATGAATTGCAGAAACAATTGCAGGATATCGCCGGCAAGGATGCTGTTGTGCTGGGCGATAGCGCTTTGCGCGTTGCCAATACGCTGTGTATCGCCATGCGCGGTGTCGGCAGCGAAACGCAAGTGATGGCGATGGACCTGGCAGGCGTCGCGGTCAGCGCCGGTTCGGCCTGCTCCAGCGGCAAGGTCAAGGCTTCGCATGTCCTCAAGGCGATGGGCTTTGCCGATGATGTGGCGGGTTCGGCCTTACGTATCTCGCTCGGCTGGAACACCAAACCTGCCGATATCAAGGCGTGCATCGAGGCCTGGCGCGCGATCTATCAACGCACACGTCAAAATCCGCGATCGGAAGCGGCTTAAAAGGGAACGAGGAACCTATGTTTAATGTTGTCGGTCTGAACGAATTCGCCGGAATGGCAAACGGAAACCTTCATTGCTGGCTGTGCCAGAAAGCGGTTTCGACCCGCGCCTTGTTCTGCCATCACTGCGGCACGATCCAGCCCTTGCGCGACATCGATCATTTTGCCCGCCTCGGCCTTGAGCGCCGCATCGACATCGATATGGAATTGCTCGAACATCAATATGCCGCGTTGAGCCGCACGCTCAATCCGCAGCGCTTCATGATCCGCGGCATGGGCGAGCGCAGCCACGCCGCCAAGCAGCTTGAAGCCCTCAACGAATCCTACGAAGTCCTGCGCGAGCCTTTACGCCGCGGCCGTTACTGGCTGTCGCTGAACGAAAAAGAATTCAAGAAAGCGACCGATACGCATCCCTTTGTCAAAGAACTGCGGCACGAACTGGACACTGCCGCCGAGCCCTGCCAATGCGATCGCGTGGCCCAGAAGGCGGGACAGGCGCTGCAAGAAGGCATCATGGGCCTGATGCAGGCTTTGCGCGGCCAGAAATGGCAAGAGGCAAACGCGGCGCTTATCGAACTCGACGGGCTCGAGGCGATTCTCGGCGATGTGCGCTCGCGACGCACGAAACTGACGCCCGAGCACGACAACAAGGGCGGAATTTCAGGGGTCGAGTAGGCAGAGTCCTGCTCTAAAGTTTCGTCATTCCGGCCAAGCCCGCGAAGCGGGCGCGAGCCGGAATCCGATTTGGTTTCTACCAGCTTGATAACAAATCGGATTCCGGATAAATCGGCTCGCTACGCTCGCCCATTTTCCGGAATGACGAAATTTCGGAGTAAAGCACTTCTGTTGAATGGGATTTAAGGTTTTTACCCGAGAAAAACTGTGTATAGTACTGGCTTCGCCTGATCCTCTTTATCTCGTTACCCGCCATGAACGAAGCCGAAGTCATCGAAATCTGCCGTCAGGCCATCACCGTCATGCTCAAGGTGGTGGGGCCTATTCTGCTCGCTGGCCTGATCGTCGGCGTGGTCGTTTCGCTTATTCAGGCCGTCACGCAAATTCAGGAAATGACCCTGGTATTCATTCCCAAGATGCTCGTTATTTTCGGTCTGACAATCTGGCTGCTGCCTTTCATGATGGCGACGCTGGGCGGTTTTACGCAGTCGCTCACCGATCGCATCGTGCAGATCGGTGCCAGTAACGACTAGGCGATGACAACGCTTCATCTCGACAAGTTTCTTTCCGGCCACGTTTTCGCGTTTCTTTTTATCTTCGCCCGCCTTGGGAGCGTCATTATGCTGTTTCCTGGCATCGGCGAAAGTTATGTCTCGCCCCGCATCCGGCTGATGCTGGCGCTGCTTATAACTTTTTTGCTGATGGGGCCGCTGCTGCCGCGCATACCGGTTCCGCCCGCCGACATTGCCGACCTGTTCCGCCTGATCGGATTTGAAATCATCATCGGTCTCTTTTTCGGCACCTTCCTCCGGCTCATCATGAGCACGCTTGAATCGGCGGGCGCCGTGATTGCCCTTCAGACCGGCCTGTCGAACGCGACTATTCTCAACCCCACTCTGGCGACCCAAAGCCCCCTTGCCGCCGCCTTTCTCAGCGTCATCGGCGTCACGCTTGTTTTTATTACCGGCCTCGACCATTTTTTGCTGCGCAGCCTTGTCGCGACGTACGACCTTTTTCCGCCCGGCGGCGTCCCGATGCCGGGCGATATGGTTCAGAGCGTCATCCAGATGACGAACCGCAGCTTCGTCGTCGGTATCGAACTGGCGATGCCTTTTCTGGTGATCGGCCTGCTTATGTACATGGCTCTCGGCGTTATGCAGAAGCTGATGCCGCAGGTGCAGCTTTTTCTGGTGGCCTTGTCGGT